>JAFMJU010000410.1 GCA_017853285.1 Gemmataceae bacterium | reverse complement strand
CACACCGGTACTATTCCTGACCGCTCGCGACACCGTGGATGACCGGGTGAAAGGGCCCGACCTGGGCGCCGATGACTACCTGGTGAAACCCTTTGCCCTGACGGAGTTGCTGGCCCGGGTGCGCGCGCTGGGCAGGCGCAGGCAAGGGACCGGGTCCCCAACCATCCAACTGGGCTCCACCACCATCGACACCAACTCAAGGTCCGTCCGTCGCGGCGATGAATCGATCCCGCTCACCGCCCGCGAATACGCCATCCTCGAGTTGCTCGCCTCCCGCCGGGGCGAACTCGTGACCAAGACCGATATCTACGACCGTGTCTTCGATGATCAGGATGATTCCCTGTCCAACCTGGTCGAGGTGCATGTCTCGCACCTGCGCAAAAAACTGGGCAAGGGCCTGATCCAAACCCGCAGAGGACACGGTTACCGCATCCCGGCCGAGGGGGAAACTCCCTGGGAAGGGGATGAATCCGGAACAGAACCGGCATGATTCCATCCCTTCGCTGGCGCCTGATGCTCTGGTCGGCCCTGGTTTTGACAGGCACCGTGACCGGCTTTGGCTGGTTCATCCACTGGTCGGTGGCCCGGTCGCGGGAAGCTGAACTCGATGCGGAGCTGGAAATATCAGCCGCGGCCCTCGATGCCACCCTGCGTTTGTTCTGGAGCAGGGAACTGAACAACCCGCCCCTCCCGGGCGGAGAACCGCCCGGGGAAGGCCCCCCGCCGGGAAGACCACCCGCCAAGGGGAAGGACAGACCCCCCGGATTCCGCCCTCCGAGACCGTTGAGTATGCGCCCGGACGTGCGGGCCCGCCTTCTGGCCGAATTGAAGCTACCCCCCAAATCAAGGATTTCCGAGGAGCAGTATTTCGGCGTCTGGATGCCGGACGGAACCCTGCTGCGTTCTGAAGGGCTTCCCGATGGGACCGAACGCCCCGACCTGTTGGATGGCCAGCCCTGGTTTGACAAGCGAAACGATTTCCGCGAGCTTTCCATCCTGGGTCCCGGGCGAACCACTATCCTGGTGGGCACACCCATCGAACCGGTCCAGCGCCACCTGTGGCCACTGGATCGCAATCTGCTGGTGGCGGGTGCCTCCATTCTGGCCCTCGGCCTGGCGGGGCAGTGGTGGATCAGCCGGCAAATTTTCAAACCCCTCAAAAAAATCGCCCAAACGGCCGCGGGCCTCAGCGCGCAAAGCCTGGAGGGCCGCATCGACCCCGCCACGGTGGATATCGAACTGCGCGATCTGGCGAAGGTGCTGAACAACACCTTCGCCCGGTTGGAAGATTCCTTCAAGCGCCAGGCGGCTTTCACGGCCGACGCCTCCCACGAACTGCGCACCCCGCTGACAGTCCTCCGGGGCCAGGCGGAATTGGCGCTGAGCCGCCCCAGGGAGAACGCGGATTATGTCGCCGCGCTGCGCGTCTGCCAGACCTCGGCTGAACGGATGGGCGATCTGGTGGAACGCCTGCTGACATTGGCCCGGGCCGATGCGGGTTTTCCGGGTTTGCAAAATACACCTGTGGATGTGGCAAACCTGGCCGCCTCCGTGGTGGGGGAATTGCCCGATCCCACCGCGGTGGACCAGATGATCCGGCCTGCGCGCGTGACGGGAGACCCGGTGCTGCTGCGCCAATTGATCCAAAACCTGCTGGCCAATGCCCTGGCGCATGGCGGCAAAAGCGTCCGCATTTCCACCCGCACCCAGGATGACCGCGTGATCATCAAGGTGCGCGACAAGGGCCCCGGCATCCCGGAAAAAGATCTGCCCCGCATCTTCGACCGCTTCTACCGGGTGGACAAGGCGCGCTCCAGGTCCGAGTCCGGCACCGGCGGCACCGGCCTGGGCCTGGCGATTTGCCGCGAGATCGTGGTGCGCCACGGCGGCACCATCACCTGTCAGTCGATCCTCGGTCAGGAAACCCTGTTCCGGGTGGAGTTGCCCGGGTCACCAGTCGCAAACCCATCTTGATTGCGTATCCGGCGGGCCTGAATTATTTTGGCTTATACACCTCCAAACTTTTTGCAGTGGAATGTAGCTTCATGCGAACCATTTTTTCCCAAAAGCCATGCCTTGTTTTCCTCTTTATCATGGCTGGTGGGCTCTCAGCCCAAGCCGACGAACCTCTCCGTTATCGCCTGGGTGATGAGAAAACCCCTCCGGCACTTTTCACCCTCCAAATTCAGGCCGATGAGGGGGAAACACTCGAAACTCATACGGGCAGGGTAGAAATAAAGGTCCTGGGTTTGGCCAACCAGGGCACCCGGATCAGCATGTCCGACCCGGCCTTGGTTCATTCTTCACGGCCCAAGCCCCGGGCTGATGGCCGCCCAACCTTTGTAATTCCTGGCCCGCCAAGAACAGCATTCGGGCCGCGGGGTTTATTTGCGGCGCATGAAATCACCCTGGATGAAAGGGGAAATACCGTGACGGAAAGGGGAGGCGACACATTGCCATACGCCTTGGGTACAGTCGCCTCCTGGATATTTGAACCTTTTCCCGAAATGCCCTCGGACCAATGGAAACGGTCGGAACGTACTTCCATCACCTTCACGGAAAACAAGTTTCCATTTCCTGGCCGGGTGATGCCCCCACCCCCACCTTTTGGAATTCCCGGCCGAAGGGGCATGGAAACCGAAGGGGAGCGACTGAATGCGGAGGAGTCCATCACAGTTTCCCTACAAAAGGGGGATTTGAAAAATCCGGGAAAAGTGAACCTTCGTAAAGATTATTCACTGAAAACATTCGAAAAAGGCCCCGATGGCCCGCGCCTCGAATTGAACCTGACCGGCAAATATCTCCTGGATCTTTCATCCGGTTTGCCCATCGATTGCTCGTTGGAAGGCACTCTGGTAAGCCGCAAGGCAAACACAACGGTCAAAACGCCTCTGAAACTGACCCTCCACCGCCTGACCGAAACCGAAATCAAGGCGGAGAAGGAGGCACGGGCAAAATCAGCGGAAGCCGCAAAAATGGCTGCGGAAAAATTGAAGGCTCCCCTGACCGCGGAGGAACGGGCCGAAATCCTTGCCGCGCTTCAGGCTGGCGACAAGACAAAGACACCTGGGATGCTTCAGAAACTGGAGCAGAAAACCCCCACGGAACCGGATGCCGAGATTGCTTCCGCATTGGGAAACCTGTTGGGATCGGACAAGGGTTTCACCAAGGGTTCGGCTGCTCGGGCCCTGGAAAAATGGGCAACGGTTGATCAGGTGGAGCTGCTGGCCGCGCAATTGGATGAAAAGGATGTTTTCGTGGCCCCACCCTGCATGAAGGCCCTGGGCCGGCTGAAGGCATCCCAATACGCCCACCAGATCGCCGCGAAATTAGGGGAAATCTCCCTTCGCGCTTCTGCCAAGGAAGCCTTGGTCCTGATGGGTTCCGTCGCCGAGGAAGCGGTGATACCCATGATCGAAAATCCGGATCAGTTCACGCGGGGGGAAGTTTGCGAAGTCTTGGGCGCCATCGGCACCGAGTCCTCGCTACCGGCGCTTCGCTACCGGGCGGAAAAGGATGAAAGCTTTCTGGTGAAATCCAAGGCCAAGGCAGCGATGGAGAAAATCGCGAAAAAAACGGGTGAAAAGTGAACGACCCGCCGGTCCTTTACTCCTCCCAAAGGCGGGTACTCCCCGACGATTATGCAGACCTTTTGCGCCGCTGCTCATTGGGCAGCCGAAGACCGGTGGATGACCCGGCACGGATCGGTTCGATGCTGGATAACGCCAATCTCCATTGCTCCGCATGGGTTGGCGACAGGCTGGTCGGAATGGCGAGATCCCTGA
>JAFMJU010000409.1 GCA_017853285.1 Gemmataceae bacterium | reverse complement strand
CAGGGATAGTTGGTTGAGGCGGTTTGGAAGCCCGCTGATCGGGGACCAGGACAGGCACCAGGACTGGTTTGGAAGCTTCCGTCTTGGTTGGCCTGGCGGGAGGTGGCGGGATAGGTCTTGGTTGTTCGGGCATGGGCGGAATCGCCCCGGCTTCCATGGCCCTGCGCCGTCGGGCTTCCTTCAGGTATTCCTCCAGTGAATTGATCGCTTGATTGGGCGCGGGTTGGGGCGTTGGTAAGCCGGGTGGACGCGCGGGTCTGGCGGGTGGCTGGAGCTTTTTCGGCTCCATCGTGGATTTGAAGACTGCCTGCACGAGGTAGAAAACGAGGGTTACACCCAGGACCAGAAGGACCAACAGGGGGTTGGCAGCGGCGAATAAGGTGGCGCTAGTCATGCTTCAGCCATCCTGGGATGGGCCATTACAGGTCAGCCCTGGGGGGGCTGGCCGCCCTTGCCGCCGATGCCGGCGATGGCCGAGCGCATGCCGGTGTCGGATTGAAGATTTTGCAGATTGTAGTAGTCCATGACGCCCATCTTGCCGTCGCGGATCGCGTGGGCGATGGCCTTGGGCACATCGGATTCGGCCAGCACCAGCAGGGCCCGGTTTTCCTCCACCTTCGCGGCGTTCTCCTGGGCCTGGGCCACGGCGTTGGCCCTGCGTGTTTCCGCCTGGGCCTGTGCCACCCGCAGGTCGGCGGCGGCCTGTTCAGCCTGAAGGTTGGCCCCCACATTGGCGCCGACATCGATCTCTGCCACATCGATGGAGACGATCTCGAAGGCGGTCTGAGAATCGAGGCTGTTGTTGAGAACGGCCTGCGAGATGAGGTTGGGGTTGGCCATGATGTCCTTGTGGTTTTCGGCGGAACCGATCGCCTTGACGATGCCCTCGCCCACCCGGGCGATGATGGTCTCCTCGCCAGCGCCGCCAACCAGGCGCTCCAGCTTGGTGCGCACCGTCACGCGGGCCCGGGCCTTCAATTGGATGCCGTTCTTGCAGACGCCGTCCAGGGTGAGCCTGCCCTTGGACGGGTCGGGGCAATCAATCACCTTGGGGATGACGCTCCAGCGGACGGCCTCGAGGATGTCACGCCCGGCCAGGTCGATGGCCGCCGCGGTTTTCCATGGCAGCTCAATGCTGGCTTTCTTCGCGTTGATCACGCCGGCGACGGTGCGTACCAGGTTGCCCTTGGTCAGCACATGCTGTTCCAGTTCACGAATGTCGATGGGAATTCCGGCGTTGGTCAACTTGATTTTTTCATTGACCACCAGACGGTAGTCGATGTTGGACAACTGCATGCGGATCATGTCGGTGAAGCCGACATTGGCCTTCGTCACCCAGGCCTTGATGTAAAGACCCATGAAGTTGCCGAGTATGAACAAGAGCACCAGGACAATGATGGCGGCGAGCACGCCACCACCAATGAGCAGGATGCCGCCAAGATCAAGGGCCGCCAGAAGGGTGTGGCTCACGATTGATTTTCCTTTTTCGGGTGTGTGGGTTGTCGGTGTTGGTCGCCGCTCAGGCGGTTCCCAGGAATGGCCTCGGGTTTTCTTTACCCATTATGGCCGGCCTTTGCTGTTTCTCAATGTTATCACTCCGATTCGAGGTCGAAATCGAGTTCCCGGGCCAGGCCAGGGGACTCCAAAGGGGCGGGGGCCGCGTCAGATTGGCGCACAAACACCTTTCCCGCCGAAACACGCACGCACCGAACCGTTGTCCCGGGAGGCAGCATCATCCCCTCGGTGATGCAATCCACCCGTTTGCCGTCAAATTCCACGGTTCCGCTGGGGCGCAGGTGGCTGGTGGTCAGACCCTCGCGGCCGACCAGGTTGTTGAGGGCCTGGATGGAGGGAATGGAATCAAATGTCGCGTCAGAACCCGGTGGCGTCAGGAAAAAACGACGACCAAGGGGCGTGTGCGGCCACAGCCAGAAAAAAGCGAACCAGGCCACGGGTGAAAGGAATCCCGTTGTGATCAGCAGCGTCCAACCGGTGACCGGTTTGTCGAAAAAGCCTGCCACCACCCCGGCAGCCGCGGCCGTTCCTCCGGTGGCCAGAAGGATACCTCCGGTGGGGAGGATCAATTCAAGGAACGCCAGGGCCAAGCCCAGGAACAGCAAGAACCAGGCCAACACCACCAGCATATTCATGGCCAAAAGGTCCCGCCGCCCGGATGTTCATCTGCGCCTGTCATTCGGCCCGCACCACCACCCGGTTGCCTTCCACCTGGATCACCATCACCTTTTGCCCAGGCTGGATGAAACCTCCATCGGAAACCACATCCACAAGTTCCCCGCCAAACAGGGCGGTTCCTGCCGGTCGGAGAGCCGTAGTGGTGCTGCCCGAGGCGCCCATCAGGGCAAGGTATTTGTCCGGGTCGATCACACCTGTGACGCTCGGGTCATGGAATGAATTATCCTTGCCGTCCAACAGCAGATTTCGGGCCCAGGGGATGTGCCTGATGTTCCGCATGAACAGGGTGACCAGGCCGATGGCACCCAACACGCTCAGCCCAAAAGGTGCCAGCGCCTTGCCAAAACCGACCCATTCCTCCCCCGATTGAGGCCAATGGCCGTACACAACCAGACCCAAACCGCCTGCCATCAAGACCAGACCGCTGATACCCACCACCCCGAAACCCGGGATGAGAAACACCTCAACCAAAACCATCAACAGTCCCAGGATGAACAGCAGGATCGCCAGCCAGTCGATTTGTCCGCTGATGGTGGAGTTCGCCCAGAACACGGTCGCGAAGCAGACGACGCTCACCACTCCCGGAAGCGCCAAGCCGGGCTTCATGATCTCGATCATCAGGCAGGCCAGGCCGATGGTGACCAGAAACATCGTGGTGCCACGATGGCCCAGGAAGTAAGCGAGTTCATCCAGACCTGAGGCGTTCAAGACCCTGATTTTGTCCGGAGTGATCCCCTGGGCCGCGTACCACGAGTCGAGCGTCCCAGCCCCGGGCGCCGCCATGCGCAACGGATCCCGAAGCTCGGCGGCTGTCAATTTAAGCCACTGTCCCCTGGGTTTCAGGATTCGTTCAACCTGCCAGTCCTTGGGCAGGCTGGAGCCTTCCGCAAGGCGTGGAAGGCCACCCGGCGGGCGGGCCAGCAGGAGTTCGCTGTCAGGATTTGTCAGTCCCATGGAAAAAGCCTTGGCACTGGTGGCATCCAGCCATTTGTGCTGCACCAGCAGCGATTCTATGGCATTGGCCAAGGGCAATGCCCCGCCCGGATCCTTTTTCAGCATGTCCTCCATGCCAAGGGTGAAACGGTCATCAACCGCCATCCGGCCACAGGCCAAGGCTGGAAGAAATGCCAGATCACGCGCCTGGGGTCCCAGCCATGCGACCAATTCCGGCATGGGACCCTCCTGCCCGGCGTTTCCATCCCCGTCCGGGCCGGCATTGCGGAAGGCACCCAGACGGACGGCCAATCCTTCGGCGCAGGAAAGATTTCCGGCGTAAGCTTCCAGGTTGATGACCACCGTTCCGGGGTTCAAAGCCCGGGCGCGCCTAAGGTCCCTGGAAAGCTTGTCCGCCAGGGCGCCTTTCAGGCTGCCCAAAAGCTGAATCTGGGCCGCGCCCAACTGCGCGTTGTCCAGGGTGCCCACGCGGACCAATTCCGGAGGCAACTGGTAACGCGCCAGCAGGTCGCGCAATGAGTCGATCGCCTCGGGGACAGCCAGGCCCAATTTGACGGCCAAATCATGGTCAATGGCGGGTGGACCATCGGCATCGATGAGCTTATCCCCGCCCGCGAATTCCCGGCCGTCGCGCAAGGA
>JAFMJU010000017.1 GCA_017853285.1 Gemmataceae bacterium | reverse complement strand
TGAAAGCCGGGCTGGTTGGATCCCAAGCCGTGTAACCCCGGGCCTCGAAAGTGGCGCGAATACCGCCCGAAGGGAAAGAACTGGCATCCGGTTCGCCGCGCACCAGTTCCTTGCCGGAAAACTCGACGATCGCCTTGCCATCATCGGTGGGAACAATGAAACTGTCGTGCTTCTCGGCCGTGAGCCCGGTCATGGGTTGGAAAAGGTGGGTGTAGTGGGTGGCCCCCTTTTCAATTGCCCAGGACATCATGGCGCTCGCGACAGCGTCGGCGATATCGGGGTCGAGGGGCTCGGCGTTCTTGATGGTGCGCTGAAGGGCCTTGAAAATAGGTTTGGAAAGCAACTCGCGCTGGACTTCCTCGTTAAAAACATGCTTGCCGAACATATCCTTCAAGACATTTTTCTTGAAGTCGATCCGGTTCAATTCTTGCTGCGAGTTGGTGATTGCCTGCAGCGCGGCCTGACGAACAGAAGCCATACCGGAACCTCGTGATGATACCGCGTCCTTGCGAACAGAAAAACGGCCCGGACATCCTGCCCGACCCGGTGGAGAGGTTTCAAGCATCATAGTACAAGGCGAACTCGTAGGGGTGCGGGCGTGTTCGCACCGCCTCCACTTCGAACTCCCGCTTGTACCGGATCCATGTTTCGAGGACGTCCTTGGTGAACACATCACCCTGAAGCAGGAATTCGTGGTCGCGCTCCAGCGCGTCCAGGGCCTCCTCCAGCGATCGGGGAGTGGACGGCATGCCGGTCAACTCCTCGGGTTCCAAATCGTAAATGTTGCGGTCTAGGGGTTCACCCGGTTGGATTTTGTTGCGAATCCCGTCCAGCATGGCCATGAGCATGGCTGAAAAAGCCAGGTAAGGATTGCACGAACCATCAGGGCAGCGGAATTCGAGGCGTCTGGCCTGAGGCCTTGAGGAATAAACGGGAATGCGGATGGCCGCGGAGCGATTCCGGCTGGAGTAGCTATAGGTTGTGGGTGCATCAAAGCCAGGGACTAATCGTTTGTAGCTGTTGGTGGTCGGGTTGGTGATCGCCGCCAAGGCTTTTCCATGCCGCAACAATCCCCCAATGGCGAAAAGCCCTGTTTCACTCAGGCCCGCATAGCCGGATCCGGCAAAAAGGTTGGCCCCTTCACGCCAAAGGGAAACATGGACATGCATTCCAGCCCCGTTGTCCTGAAACAGGGGTTTGGGCATGAAGGTGGCCGTTTTACCATTCTTATAGGCAACATTTCTGACGATATATTTGTATTTCAGAACATTGTCCGCCATTTGCACGAGCGGACCAAATCTCAAATCAATCTCGCCCTGCCCACCGCTTGCCACCTCATGGTGGTGGCCTTCCACCTTCAAACCGGACTCCACCATCAAACGCATCATTTCAGACCGGATGTCGTGCAGTTGGTCCACGGGAGGACAGGGGAAATACCCCTCGCGATGGCGGATTTTGTTCCCAAGATTGGGCTTCTCTTTTCTCCCAGTGGTCCATTGGCCTTCAGAGCTGTCGATGAAGTAGAAACCGGAGTGCTGGGTTTGGTCGAATCGAACGCCATCAAAAACAAAAAACTCGATTTCTGGGCCAAAATTGGCTTGATCGGCGATTCCTGTCGACCGCATGTACATTTCGGCCTTTTTGGCCACATTCCGCGGGTCCCGCGTGTAGTCTTCCCGGGTTAGGGGGTCGAGAATACTGCACAGCATGACCATGGTTTTTTCGCGGGCAAACGGATCAATGAAGCTGGTGTCGGCCACTGGGACCACCAGCATGTCCGACTCGTTGATACCTTGCCAACCACGGACACTGGAGGCGTCAAAGCCAAACCCGTCTTCGAATGCGGATTCGGTCAGGGCGTCTGCGGGAACTGTGAAATGCTTCCAGGCACCCGGAAAATCCATGAAACGAAGATCCACCGCGACAACCGCCTCCCGGCGGACAAACGCGATGGCTTCCTTGGGCGTCACGGAATAATCTCCCGAGGACCCTAACAATAATAACAAGCCCGACTGGCACCATTAAACCCGGTGCCCTGTCTAAGATGGTCGGACAGACATTTGGGCGGGAGAGGCCCTCTTTTTTGATTTAGAAGTCCAAAGCCCGGTTGCCAAGGCCAGCCTGATGTTATGGAGAGTTCTGGACAGGAATTGCTTCGGCTGATCCTGAACAACCGGCAGGACGACATGCCCCGGTTGGTCTACGCCGACTGGCTGGAAGAACAATTCCGCTTCAACAATGACCCCGCCCTGGAGGCCCGGGCCGAATTTATCCGCCTCCAGATCGCCCTGACCGCCGGTTCCCCCTTGCCTGAGCAGAGGCAGGCTTTCCGAAGGGAACAACACCTGAAACAAACCTACGGCCCTTATTGGGCCGGAGAATTGCTAGGAATTGCCGCGGATTGGAATTTTCGTCGGGGATTCGTCCACCACCTGCAAATGGATGCGCGCCAATTCCTGGAATCTCATGATTTTTTGGCGGCCACCCACCCCATTGAACACCTGCATCTCACTTGGGGCATGGAAACACCTCGGGAAAGGGCTGAAGACCTTGGCAGGATTTCCTCACAAAGCCTGATGCCCTACCTGACTTCCCTCGACCTGACAGGGGCGGGGGTTGGATCCGATGGTGTGACACAACTTGCCCACCATGCCCCTTTGGAAAATCTCCAGGAATTGACCATGCCAGGAAACAGGATTGGGGCCCGGGGATTGCGCGCCATCCTGCAATCCCCTTGGATGCCAGGTTTGCGGAAGTTAGACCTGGCTGACAACGAAATCAACCACCAGGGTGTGCGACTGCTCCTGGATTTCCTTGCGGCGGCCAAGGAAACCGGCGAATTGCTGGCGGTTGAACGTATCGACCTGCGTGGCAATCCCCTCAGCGTCGCGGGAGGGAGGCTGTTGCGCTCCCCACCTCTCTCACGCCTGGTGCGTTGGTGAATCGATGGCGAGCTACCGGGCCTTTTCCCTGACCTCGATTTCCACCGGTTGGGAAGCCCCACGCTCACCGGGGTTGTAATACTCGTAAGCCTCGGCAGCAGGGGCTTTGGCTTTCACTGGGAACTTGGCCTTTAGGGTGTAAGGAAACAGGTAATCCCTGGACGGTTCCACATCCTGCAGGTAGACAATGATCTGCCGGTCGGTCATGGAATAACGCTTGATCTTTCCCTCCACCAACAGTTTGTTCCAATCTTCAGCATCCGCATGAAAGCCCGGGGGAATACCCAGGTCAAGCATGACCATCGTGGTCGGGCGGTCCGCAAGGTATCGAAGGCTGGCCTTGGCCTGAATGGTCTGGTCAGCCTCCAGGGTGGTGCGATCATAATCCACCTTCAAGGCGAACCGGTCCTTGGGCCGGTTTTTCGCGCTCCATGGCCGGTAAAATCTGGATACCAGTTGGGCCACCATGCTGGACTCGCCATCCACCAGCAATTGCACCTGGTGGTCACCCGGAGAGGAAACCGAAGCGGTCAGGTCGAACTGTTGCATCACATCGCTGTTGAGCGAATTCACCTCGCCCCGGTCAACCTCCTTGCCATCCACAAGGATGCGGAAACCCGCCGGCTTGGACTGTTTGGGCGCGCTGGATGCCTGGACCAAGGCTTTCAGGGCCAGGATGGTCGCCTGGGTGCTTCCCCAAGTGCCATGCGGATCGCGCGCCTTGGCCAGATACGCCAGGGCCTTTTGGGCTTTGGTGTTGGCCTCCGGCCGGCCTGATTTCAAAAGTGCCAGGGCGGCAAGGGCCGTGGTCTCCACCGTCAGTGAATCACCCCGGGCGTGGTTCAGGGATTCACCCCCAGCCACGGGGAAACATCGGGCTTGCCATTCCGGCTTTTCCTGCCCCAACCGGTCCAGTTTGGTTAAAACCAAGTCGAGGATTTTGCCGGCATGGTTTCCGGTGTCTGGCGCGGCGGTCAATGCATTGGCCGCCAGAGCGAGGATATAGGGGCTCTCCGCCTCGGGTGCGTTTTGCCTCACATAGGCCAATGATTTTTCCAGCCTTTGGTGGGGCACCCCGCTTTCCAGAAGGGCCCACACCACATAACTGGTCAGAAGCAATCTGGGATCCCCCATGCGCTCGATCGATTCACCATGGGTCGCGCCGATTTTGGACCAAGTGCCCGCCGGTTCCATCTGCTTGAGCAACCAGGCCTGGGTTCGGTCAATTATGCCGCGATCCACCGGCCAAACCTTGGCCATGTCGTTGAATTCCATCAAGCCGTAGGCGCTCAGCCATACGAGCGGTTCGCCGCTCCCCCACCAGTCAAAACCACCTCCCGGCCGCTCGAAAGTCAGAAGACGCTGGTAGCCAGCGTTCAGGTAGGCCTCGGATTTGGCGAGAACCTCCGCGGCGGCGATCTTGTTTCGCCGGATGTAATCCACCACGAGGATATTGGGATACGCCGATGAGGAAGTTTGTTCAAAGCACCCCCCCGGCATCCTGAGAATGCCCTCGGTCCCCTCCACCAATTGGGAGAACAACCCGGGGTGGATTTTCAGAAAAGCCTGATTGGCCCCAGGCAACGCCTCGGCAGGAAACCGGAGAGTCTTGTCAATCTTCCCGGAAAGCCGCTCATTATGCGCCACCTCGACCGGTTCGCCATTGGGCATCACCCGGACGGAGCGTCGCACGCTATCCGACATGGCCATTCCCCGGGCGTCCACCTGCAGCGGGAATGCCCCAAGATTTCTGGCCCGAATGCGGTAAGCCACCGATCCGACCTGGTTGGCCCCGATTTCCATCTCGCGGGTTCCGGACTGCCCGTCCACCAGCTCATACCAAGGCTCCGGCTTCAGGGTTAGGACCACTTTTTGCGGCTGTTTCAGGTAATTGAACACCGCGATCGGGAAACGGATCTCATCCCCTTGGGTCAGCGTGAGGGGCAGATCCATTTCCACAAAGAAATCCTGGAACACACGCAGGGGGGCGCTGGCACCTCCCAGCAAACCTGCAGGGGAGGATGCGGTCGCGGTCATGCGCCAGGTGGTGATGCTGTCGGCGAAATCGAATTCCAACCTGGCGATTCCCTGGTCATTGGTGACCAAGGCGGGGCGCCACAACATGGTTTCGGGGAAGAATTCACGGGTGCGAGCGGGTTCAGCCGACCCGCCGCCCTGATCCGCACCAGAAGCATTTGGCGCCGCCATGGCTTTCTTGGGCATTGCTCCCGGAGGGCCATCGGCCATCATCGGGGGAGCCGCCATGGCGGCCATTTCCATGGCCATGGGAGCCCCGCCGCGACGGACCATCCCTCCAGCCCCGCCCGGCATTCCACCGAACATGGCCACCGGCCCGCCCATACCGCCAAGCGGACGATTTTTCTGGGCCATGGCTTTGAATTTTTCAGGAGCCAACCACCAGAATTGGTCACTGCCATCGCTGTTCAGATCCTCGAGGCGGATGTCGTCCGCAGTTCCCAGCTTGCCGTCAGGCCCGGGACTTGCCAAAACCCAGCCCGCCAGGATTTCCTGTCCCGGAATCAATTTTCCTTTTTCCTTGCGGGGCACAACGAGAATCGAATGCCCCCAGGCGTCCACTTTCGGCGTTCCGCCCGGCTGACGCATTTGCTTTAAATCCAGCGCGTCCTGGGGAACATTCCACTGCCCGTTGCGAAGCCAACGGGCGCGATTGTCCGGTTGGCTCGCCGCATTCACCAACATCCACGACCAGTACCGTAGGCGTTCACGAGTCACTACCGCTGCCAAGCGTGCCGGGGTAAACATCGGCTCAATGGCAGTCAGGGTTTCCAAACGGATTTCCCCGCCCAGGGGATCTTTCAAGAGCTCCGGATTGGCATAACCCCTGTCGATTATTTTCTGCAGCAGTCCGGGGGCCCACTCACCCGCACCGCCCTTCGCCCAAACCGATTCCATTTGGGCCAGGTTATGTACGGCCATGCCCAACGCTAAGACCGTTTGCTCAGCTTTCTGTCGCCTTTCCACCACCGGCTCGGAAACCCAACATTTGGGAATCGCGGGCCGCACGGCTCCAAACAAGGCCCGGGCCGCCATCTGGGCCTGGTCATCCAGAATCATCGGGCGAATGAGTCCGGCGGGTGCTCCAATCCCCGGCACCAATTCCTGGGCCTTGGGCTCAAGAAGTTGCTTTTGCAGGGTGAAGAACACTTTTTCCATCCCGGGCTGCTGGTCCTGCAACGCGTAAACCGCCTCATCCACCACCAGAACCCCCAGGGCGGAGGCTACTGGCTTCCCGGAGGAATCGGTGACCCTCAGCTCGACGGCTCCTTTTTCACCCGGTCGGTATTGGCCGGCGCCCGGGAGAATCTCCACCTTCAATTCCCGGGAGGGCTGGGCATAAATCAGCCTGCTATCTCGAACCAACTCGCCACTGCCCACCACCTGCCAGGCATGGACCTCCAGGGAACCGGAAACCTCAGGCGGGAGGGCCGTTTCCAGGCGGGCTTTACCGTTTTTCACATCCATCCAGCGGCTGAGGACCAACTGGCCGTCCTTGATGACATCGAGGTAGGCGGTTGGGGAGGATGAATCCACCAACACTTCGGCAACCAGCGCCTGACCGGTGTTGAAGATCGCGCGGTTCAGCTTCAGGACCAGGTTGTCGCCCTTGGCCACACCTGACAAAACGGCTTGCGCCTCGGCGGTGGCGCCGCGAGAGTCGGTCGCCTCCATCCGCACCGGCAGTTCCGATTTTGGCCCAAACTGATTCACCGGCTGGGGCTGCCCGAGGAACTCCACGGATTGCTCCCCGAATCCGGACTGGTTGAACCAATCCGCCCGGGGAACGAAGGAGAACTCCGCCAACCCATTTTCCCCCGTGGAGGCGACAAAGGGTTCACGCACCTTATTCCCGCCCGGCCACAATCTGATTTGGGCCTTGGCTGGCGCGCCATCGGGATAGGTGGCGGAAACCACCACCCGGTTCTCCAATTCAGGCACCAACCTGCCTCCCTCGGCAAGGGCCTTCAGACGAATGGGCCGGGCGCTCACAGCCACCGAGGTTTCAGCCTTCTCCGAGTGCTCCGCGGCATCCGTCAGCTCCACTTGGACGGAAACCACAGCGTCCCCCTGGCGCGAAGGCAAACCAACCAAATTCCGAGGCAAATCAAAGGTCACCTCGGCCGCCCCTGATTCGTTTGTCTTTCCTTTGAACGTGAAAAAATCGTTGGCCTGCAGATCCAGCGAGGCGACCTTCATTGAAAAGGCGCCTCCAGCCACAGGTTTGCCAAAGAAATAATCCGCCTGAAGGGACGCGCGCACCTTTTCGCCGGGCTGATACCAAGGCTTGTCCAGCTTCAAGGAGGTCTTGAATCTTGGCAACTGGTAAGGCTTGACCGTGACCGTTTTGGCGGTGTTGTCGTTCCCCAGCAGCGCGCGGATCTGATAGGCACCCTGATTCACCTCGGATGCGAGTTGAAAATCCGCAAAGGCAATGCCTTGCGCGCTCAGGGGGGCTTCCTTCTTGAATACCTTGTTGCCCTTGGCGTCTTCCACCTCGAACCAGACAGCCTTGCCCGCAATGGGCTTCAGCGTGAAGGAGTCCAATGCCAAAAGACGGAGGTGGACCAGTTGCCCCGGCTGGTAAACAGGCTTGTCGGTGGTCAGCAGCAGACGGGGAGCACGAACAACCTGGACCTGCTTTTCCAGGACGGATTCACCCAGAGCCGAGCGGACCACCAATTTCAAAGCGTATTGGCCCGGTTCCAATTCTGGGACCGCCAGCGTGAGGGCCGATCGCCCGCTGGAACCCGTTTGGCCACGCGCCAACCGTGTCGCCTTGCCATTGGCAACCAACTCCGCCACCACTTCGACACCGGGGATTGGCGGATTACGATCCAGGGCGACAGGAGCGGTTACCGTCACATCAACAGGGACGGAACTACCCGGATGCCATTGCAATCCGGCGCGAACCGAGGCCTCAGCGGGTGCCTTGAGCAGCACTTCTTCCAGGGCGGCCACCAACGCGGCGCCACCCCACTCCACGCGAATCTGGTCCTTGGCCCCTGGCTTGACACCGAACTCAAAAAGGTGGGTGGTCCACTCCCGAGCCAGCGGAACATCTCTTTTCAGGGATGCCTTGGCTCCTCCCGCCCCGTCCACCAGTCCCACCTGAATCGTGCCAATATCCTTTTCGGACGGGGGAACAGCCACCGCCACGCGAAGGACTTCACCCATCCGGCTTCCGTAAACCACCGGTTTTTTTTCCGAATCGACCTCCTGCGAACTTGCCGCCGAAACCACAAAAGGCACCAAGGCTAGGGCCAAAAGCCAATTCCGTTGGATCAATCGGTGAAGCATGGTGCCTCCAAGGTTTTTGGCCGGCCTTACCGGACGGCGGTCATTATTTTCAGACTGGATTATCTGTTTGGCAAACACGGACGCAACCAACCGCGTTGGCCCAACCAAGGATAAACCGGATTCTCCCAGCCCAACCCCGAATGGAGAGGCCCCAAAACCTAGACGAGTCCGCCTTGGGTTTGGTTGAAAAAAGGGGCCTTTTTGGCGGCTTTTGCCAATCTCAATGGAAAAATCAGGTTCCGAGGCTCCTCAAGGCTACAACCGTGCAATCGTCGGCGGGTTCCTTGCCCTGGGTCCAAGTCGCCACACCGGTGAAAATGGATTCCACCACCCCTTCCGCGGTAAGGGCCTGGGAAACGCCCGCCAGTCGCCGGCGAACCGACTGGATCACCCCATCCACCCCGAAATGCCCCTGGCCGACCCGAACCGCATCCAGAACCCCATCGGTTGGCAATATCAGCACGTCTCCGGGTTCCAGTGCCAAGGGATCCTCCCCAGGATAGGTGGCGTTTTCCAGCACCCCGAGGGGCAACCCCGTACTGAAAAGCCTTTCCCGCACGGCTCCATGCCGATCCACCAACAACCCGGGAACATGTCCCGCGCTGGCGTAGGTGAGTCGACGGGTTGCAGGATCCAACTCGGCCAGGAAAAGGGTCACATTACGGGAGTCCCCCAAATCCTCCAGGAGGGCCTCATTTGTCTTCGCAAGGGTCTCCTCGATGCTAACCCCCATGGAGGCGTATGCCCGCAAATAGGCCCGCGTGGTGGCCATCAGCAGGCTGGGGCCCAAGCCGTGGCCGGTCACATCGCCAATCGCGATCCGCCAACAACCCGAAGCGACCTGGTACCAATCCAACAGGTCCCCGCCGCTTGCGCCCCGCGGAATGGAATGGCCGAAAAGGTCGAAACCCGTCATCTCCGGCGCGGTCGTCGGCAACAACTGTTTGGCGATTTCCCGGGCCACTCGCTCCTCTTCCTGGCTATGCTCCAGGGCTTTTTCCACCCGCAACAGCCGGCGTTGGCGCCCCATGGCGTGGTGAAGCGCCTGGGTGAGACGGCGCTCGCGCACCTGGCCTTTCACCAGGAAATCCTGGGCCCCCTCGCTGACCGCCTGAAGCGCAAGGGACTCGTCGTCCAACCCTGTAAGCACCACCACCGGCAATGCGGGATGATGTTGCCGCAATTGGTGGAAGGTTGCCAGGCCCCGGCTGTCGGGCAATGAAAGGTCCAGGACCACCGCCTGACATGGATTGGCCGAAAGCCAAGCCAGGGCCTCGCGCAATGAGCCGGCCACATTGGCCGCGAACGAGGTGCCCTTGGCCTCCTCCAGCATGGTGCGGATGAGGAAGGCGTCGGCCGGGTCATCCTCGACCAGCAGCACATGCAACGTTTTGGGAGCCTTGGGAATATTGCTCATGGTCTTTTTTCCAATTCCTCGGGCGGGGCCGATGGGTTTTGCCCGGGAGTCGTTTCGCCTGGCGCCAGTGGCAGTGTGAAATGGAAGACGGCTCCCTGACCCGGTTCTGATTCGACCCAGATGCGCCCACCGCCTTGCTCAACGATCCGGCGGCACAAGGCCAGACCCAACCCGGTCCCACCCCGGTTGGCTCCCCCCGGACCTCTTTCGAAAATCCGGAAAATTGTTTCACGGTACTGTTCGCCAATCCCCAATCCATTGTCCTTGACCCACACATGGGCCCAACGGGAACCGACGGGGCGCCACCCGATCCGAATGACAATCGGATTCTCCCCCCGGAATTTGATGGCGTTTTGAACCAGGTTTTGGAAAAGGGTCTGCAGGTGGGTGAACCATCCCAGCACACGGGGCAATGGCGACACCATGATGGTGGCGGCAGAGGCCACCACCTCCCCGCGCAGGTTCGCCAAGGCCTGGGCGCAGGCGGCATGGCAATCCACCACCTGGGGTTCCTTTTGCCCCTGCCCGGCGCGGGCATAAGCGAGAAAGTCGGTCACCATGGTCCGCATGCGGACCACACTTTGCTGGGCCAGGTCGAGAATTGTCTTGCCTTGCCCGTCGAGGCTGGGGCCGTTCCGTTCGCCAAGCCTGCGCAACAACTCCTGGACCGTCCCGAGCGGGGCCTGAAGGTCGTGGGAGACGACACTGGCGAACTGGGCCAGGTCCGCGTTGCTGCGCCGCAGGTCCTCGTTGGCCCTTTCCAGCTTTTCCAAAACCTCGCGGGCCCGCCTTTCCGCCTGCTTGAGGGGCGTGATGTTGTAGAAAAGGCCCTGGACTCCCACCACCTGCCCTTCCTGATCCCGGAGGGGAGCCAGAAATGAGTGGATGAACTGCCGGTCCCCCTCCTCCACATTTCCCAATGCGGGAACCCGGCAACGGCAACGGACCAGGCAAGCCCGTGTCAGGTGCTCCTCGACATCCTCATGGATCTGCCCGGTCCGAAGGACCTGGACCTCGTGGCTCCTCAGACGACTCGCCATCTCAGCCGCCATGAGATCCTCGTCGGTCGCCCCCAGGATGCCGGAGCGGTCGCGGCCCATGGCCAGGCAAAAGGCGTCGTTGACATACAGATATCGCCCCTGCAGGTTTTTGCGGAACACAGCGAACCGGAGGCTTTCCGCCAAATCCTGATCGGCTTTTTCCCGGCGGCCCTGCCCGCCCTGGGTGCGTGCCGGATCGGTCTCGCCCAGCCAGGCCAACACCTGTTCCAGCATCTCGCCGGCGTGGCTGAATCGTTTGCGGGGGTCCCTCTCCAGGCAACGGAGCACCAACCGGTTGAGGGCATCGGGAATTTCCGGGCGAAAAGCGCCAGGGGGGGGCACAACCTCGTGGCGCAATCGCTGCACCATGCGGTAGACCGGCTCGTTCGGCGGCCCCTGGAAGGGCACGCGACCGGTGAGCATCTGGTAAAGGACCGAACCCAGGCTGAAAATGTCGGCTGCGCAGGAAAGATCGGCCCCCGGGTATGTCTGCTCGGGGGCCATGTATGCCGGGGTTCCAGCCACCTGTTCCACATGGGCCAACCCCCGGGCATCCAGCAGCCTTGCGAGACCCAGGTCGGCAAGCTTGGGCAAACCGCCCTCGGCAATCAGTATATTGGAAGGCTTTATATCCAAATGTAGGTAGCCGGCGTCGTGGATAGCCTGCAGCCCCTGGACCATCTGCGACACCAAACGGACCGCATAACGCGGGGTGGGCGGTGCCAGGAGCAATCGCTCCGCCATGCTCCCCTCGGCGCAATGCTCGTAT
This sequence comes from Gemmataceae bacterium, assembly GCA_017853285.1. GTDB lineage: Bacteria > Planctomycetota > Planctomycetia > Gemmatales > Gemmataceae > UBA6894. The sequence goes on along the minus strand of JAFMJU010000017.1, from coordinate 5,052 downwards.
ATCAGGTAAGCGGCGTCGGCGAGTTGCCCGCCCCCCAGCAGCCGAAGGACATGCGGGTGGTTCACCTTGCCAGCGGCCCGCCCCTCGCGGAGGAAACGACCGCGCCACGCAAGCCCCGGAGCCTTGTTGGGAAGAAACACCTTCACGGCGACCGTCAGATCCAGGTCCACATGCCGGGAAAGATAAATGCGGGAACGGGGACTCCCGGAAGCGAGCAGGCGTGGTTCGCTGTAGCCGGTTGTGCGCAAACGCTGGCGCAACTGATCAGCCCAGGGGCCTTCCTGGTCGAGCCCCGGGGAATCCTTGGGGCCTGGCCTGGCCACCCCCTCATTTTCCTCCTCGGCCCCATTCCCCGTTGACTGGTCGAGAGCGAATGGTCCGAAAGGAAAATGCTCCGCCGCCTCCAGCATCCGCTCGAGGTCATCACCCTCGAAAGTGTGGGTCATCTCATCGATCTGGCGCCGGGCATCACCCAGCCTTTCCAGAGGATCCCTGCCGGACCTGTCACCCATCGCACCGTCCAACCGGGGCCATCACCAGAATCGGCAAAGCCTTAAGATTATTATAGTTTGCCCACCGGCCCCGACGAAACCCACAATGCTGGTAGCCAAGGGGGAACGCAAAAGGCGTCCCCTGCCAGAGGACGCCCTTGAATTGACCTAAAACCCTGAATTTAAAGGCTTGGCTAGTAGGTATAGCCCGGATTCTTCCGTTCGCGGAGCGGTTCCGGCACTCGCGGTTGGTGAGGCCCCCTGGGCGACTGGGGCCTGTGGAGGCGAACCGATTGGGGAACCTGAGTTGCCGCCCGAACAGCAGCCCCATCCGTTGTCCCTTGGAAGCCGTAAGGCAAAGCATCGAAATCACCCGCGTCGATATCGTCGTAGGTGGAAACATAACCGGGCAGCTTGGCCAACTCACGCTCCCGGTGGTAGGCAGCCACAATGGCATCCTGGATACCCTCGCGTGCGGAGGGATTGATGGGGTGGGCAATATCAGCGTGCAGTTTCACCCGTCCCTGGACTTGCCGAAGACCGCGGTCCTCCTCAAGTCTGCCACCGCAACCATTGCAAAATCGCGCCCGCAGGTGATTTTTGCCGCCGCACCGATTGCAACGGTCGGTGAGTTTGCGGCTGGGCATTGCCACAAACAGCCCCCGGGGCCCCTCAATGATCTTGAGATCCCGGATGGCGAAACAACCGTCAAAGGTGATGGAGCAAAACGCGTGCAGGCGCTCGTTCTCGCCTCCCTCATCCATCAACTTGATCCGGATTTCGGTGATTTCCACGGTCCACTCCTTGACCTGCGCCGTCCCCAGCCTTGTCAGGGGCTTTAACCCACCGCCGAGCAGGCGACATAAACGGCCACCGGGCCCGTCGGCGTCCGTGCCGACTTGAGCCTTTGGGCAACCGATACAGCCTTGGAGGCATCCGCCGCAAGGGCGACCATGGCGCTTCCACTGCCCGTCATAACCACTCCCAGGACCCCGGCCGACATCATTTCCTTGCGGATCTGCTCCAGTGACGGAAGCAGTTGACAGGACGGGACTTCCAAGTCGTTCCTGAGGGTGTTACCCAACGCCATCGCCGTTTGTCGCAGGGCGTTTTGGAAAGCCTGATCGTCCTGTAACTTCGGGTCAGGGAAATCGCCAACAGCCCCGGGAAGGTTTTCAGCGCCCAAAAGCTGGAAAATTTGCCGCGTGCAAAGCCCTTCCATCGGTTTCACCACCACCAAATTGAAACGGTAGGCAGGTTCCACTGGGGTCATGATTTCCCCGCGACCGGTGCACCATGCCGGCCCATTACCCAAAAAAAAGGGAACATCACTGCCCAACTCCAATGCCAGCGCAGCCAATTCAGAACGCCCCAAGTCCAATCCCCACAAATGGTTCAGGCACACCAAGGCTGCGGCGGCGTCACTGGACCCCCCGCCCAATCCAGCCTGGTGCGGAATCCGTTTTCGCAACTCGATTTCCGCGCCGCGCCCCGGGGCATGCCGGGCAGCGAGCAAGGTGGCTGCCCTGAAAACAAGATTGCCCGAATCGACCGGCAAGGAGGGATCATCACACTGGAGCGAAATATTCCCGGCAGGCCGCGCCAGAATGGTGTCAAACAACGGGACGGGAAGCATGAAGGTCGCCAATTCGTGGAAGCCATCCGGCCTTTTGCCCACGACGCGCAAGTACAAGTTTACTTTGGCGGGGGCCCATACCTGGCACCAACCCGCGTATTCCCTGGCGACCAGTGGCAGCATACCGTCCCTTTCCAAGCCAAAACCCTGCCAACAGACGAACTGTAGCCCTGCCTAAAAACCGGAATCAAGCCGGAAGGCGCCATGGTGAACCGACGCAAATAAACCTCTTTCCCCCGTTGCCCTCCACATGGTGGGATGGTTTTTCGGTCGATTTTTCGCGCCCAGGGTTGCCCTCGCCATGTCCACGCCTCCTACCCGGTGCCTGGTCACCCATCTCGAAAGCCCGGTTGACAACAGCCTTCACCCAGCCGGGAAGGTGCATGGCGTGCATTTGGGACGCCCATTGGTGGTTAGGTATGACCTGGAAAAGGCCCGTGGATTAATTGACCGCGAGGAAATGGCCTCCCGCACCGGTGGTGTCTGGCGCTGGCGCGAGCTTTTGCCACTGCCGTGGGATATACAGCCCGTAACCCTGGGGGAGATGCCCACACCCATTCTCGATTGCCCCAACCTGGGTCGGGAAATGGGACTGGATTTCCTTCAGATCAAGGATGAGTCCACACTGCCAACCGGCTCCTTCAAATCCCGCGGCATGACCGTGGCGGTGAGCATGGCCAAATGGCTCGGGCTCAAACGCCTTGCGGCACCCACCGCTGGAAATGCCGGGGGGGCATTGGCCGCCTATGCAGCACGGGCGGGGCTTGAGGCCTGGGTATTTATGCCGGGTGACACGCCGGTGGTGAACCAGAGGGAATGCCTGCTTTTTGGGGCCAAGGTGTTCAGCGTCAACGGACTGATCCATGAATGTGGCAAATTAGTCCGCGAAAACGCTGAACAAATGGGCTGGTTCGATTTCAGCACCCTGCGCGAGCCCTACCGCCTGGAAGGTAAGAAAACGATGGGCCTGGAGTTGGCCCTCCAGTGTGGCTGGAAATTGCCGGATGTGATCCTCTATCCGACCGGTGGTGGAACAGGCTTGGTTGGGATGTGGAAGGCATTCCAGGAACTACAGGCATTGGGCTGGCTGCGGGGTCAGGCATTGCCACGGCTTTACGCGTGCCAAAGCGACGGCTGCTCACCGATCTGCGTGGCCTTCGACCGTGGGGAGAGACATGCGGAAACCTTCAATCCGGCCCACACCAAAGCCAGCGGGTTGCGTGTTCCCGCCGCCGTCGGGGATTTCATGATTCTTGAGGCGATTCGCCAGTCTGGAGGGAAAGCATTGCGGGGGGAGGAAACCAGGCTGCTGAGTTGGATGGAAAAAGCCTGTTCCCTGGAAGGCATTTCGCTGTGTCCGGAATCGGGCGTTTGCCTGGATGTGCTCGCAAAATTGCGCGCGGCCGGCGAGGTTGGCCCCGCCGACCGCGTGTTGGTTTGGAACACGGGTGCCGCCCAAAAATACCTGGAATGCCTGCCCGCGAATTTGCCCACCATCGACCAACACCAACCCCTTGGCCCGCAGCTTCAGCCTTTCCTGAATAGCTGAGACCTGGAATCAGGCGGCGATTTTCCCGCTCGTGGCCGTGCCTTGCGCGGAAGAATTCTCCCCAAGGCCGAGCCAGCCCCCGATCCAACTAAATATCCCGCGGATCTCCCCCGGATTTAAGAATGACAACAGGAGCGCGCACATCAGGAAACTGAACATCCTGAGCCCCATCAGAATGCCGATCCCTGTGTGGAAAAGAATGGCGCAGATCACAAAAGGCAACCGCATCTGGGGCGTCCAGACGGCGAAGGGAAATCCAAGCTCGAGGACCAGGGTGAATACCGCCATGCCAGACATGACGAGTTCCCAGAGCCACCGGTGGTCCGCCAGGAATTCAAGAACCCCCATGTAGGCCTCGTATTGCATGGGGGAGAAGGAATAGTTCGCCAGGCAACCCCACAGGGCAGTTCCCTGCCACCAGGAGGCCCCCATCAACTTGGAAGTTCCGGCGCCGAAATAAATGATGGCGAAGTGGACCTGCATAAGCCTCTGGAAAAAGGTCGCATCGGGGGTGGCCTGAACCTCGGGTTCCGGCAAACCCTGCCTGCGCGCCCGCCGCGCCGCGAGAAGCCGATCCAGGGACCAGACGCCGCCGCAGGGGGAGAACATCAGGTAAAAAAGGAGAATGCTGGTGATGGTATCCATGCCGAAAAGGGATGTCTGGGCCCGCTGGATATAACTCAGCGAGGCGATCCAGGTGGCCACACCCGTGAACCGTGTGAACAGGCCCAGGGCGAACATCAGGTTCACCGCAAGGAAACACCAGTGCAGCATCCAGATGCTGCCGGAGTCGGTCACATGGTAAAAAAAGGAAAAGGCGCTGGACCCGCGCGGGGGCTCGGCCATCCGGTCCGAGCCATCCCACCTGGCCCCGGGAGGCTCGAACAGGGTGGATGTGCGCAGGCTGTCCATGGTGTCGTGCTCGATCCACGCCTGCGGACCGACGAATTCCAACAGGGCCGCGCCCCAGTTGAGGTTGATGTAGAAGATCCCGAGGCCCGCCATGATGCGGATCATGGCCAAAGTGTGCGGAGTGGACGGCTTGAAAAAGAATTTGTTCACGCCGTCCAACAGGTCCCACAACCAAGCGAACAGGTTCATGGCCTCTCCTCCCCGGCGCCCCTGATGCCGGAACCCGATTTCGTCTCGTACGGTTTTGCCCGGAATTGGCCGCCAGTAGCCGCCTTTTTATCCGGCAGGCTGCCAGCGCCCGCGCCCGCGGGACCGGAGGCTTCGACCCAGACACTTTCGGGTGGAAAGTGACTCGAGTCGCTTTGAAGCTTGAAGAAGTCGATCACCGGTTTTTCCTGCCGCAGCCAGACCTGCAACATTCCCTGGAACCGCTTGAGGGCGTCGGCTTCCTCCATCATGACCGC
>JAFMJU010000408.1 GCA_017853285.1 Gemmataceae bacterium | reverse complement strand
ACCTGTTCGTGCGCCGGGCCATCGCCGAATCGGCGGGCCTGCTCTGGCAAACCCAGCTGCCGTCATTGACCTTGTCGGCCCAGGGTTGGTCGTTGTGCTCGCCCTTCAGGTTCTGGCAGCGGCTGACAAAGACCAGGGCCCGCTGGTAGGCGGGGTCGGTTGGCGGGATGCCGGCCTCGCGCAAGGCGTCCAGGAAGAATTGGGTGTTGGACAGGTCGGGCCGGGATTTGGAATCGTATCCGGCGCCACCGAAGAAATCGTCCGACCTGTTTTTGCCTTCCCCCTCATCCCACTGCAGGTTGCGCAGGAAGGCTGCGGCATCGGCGACCACCCGCTTGTGACTTTCCCGCCCGCTGGCGGTCAGGGCCATCACATTCACACTGGTGACATAGTTCAAAAGCCCGGCCCGGGCGTTCTTCCCGGCGATATGGCCTTCCTTGGGGCTGATCAGTCCCTCGATATAGGAAAGGGACTTGGCGACCATCGGGTCAGCCGGGCTGAGTCTGGCTCCCTGGATCAGCCCGGTGGTGATCACCCCGGTGATTCCCGGGCTTCGGGCCGTGGACCAGCCGCCGTTGGCCTCCTGGTTTTTCAGCAGCCAGGCGGTGGCCTTCACGGCCATCGCGTCCACCCGCTTCTCCAGTTCAGGGCTCAGAGGGGATTTGGCCGGTTGCGCCAAAACAACGGCCGGGTGGTACACGGCCCAGCAAAGGAGCAGGGTGCCTAGAGCCCGAAACGGGCGGACAAAAGTGGCCATCGGAAAGTTCCAAGGCGGTGGTCTGGGAAGTGACTGATGCGAATTATAAGGCGAAAAGGCGTGAGGCGGGAATGAAAAGCAATCCTGGCGCGAAAGGAAGGGAAGTGGCTTAAATTGTTGCTAATAAAGGATTTAAGGGTGGATGACGGGATTCGAACCCGCGACAGCCGGAACCACAATCCGGTGCTCTACCAACTGAGCTACACCCACCGTCCATGACAGGACACCAGAATCTTACTCCAAGTTGGCCTACGGGCAAGGGAAAACGAGCCCGCCAGGGCTGGGGACAAGGGGGGCGATCAGGTGAAAAACACCCAGCAGCAGATTCCCAAAATCGGCAACAACAGGCAGCCGGACCAGGCCAGGTAACCGAAAAAACCTGGCATTCGTACGCCCGAGGCCTCGGCGATGCTTTTGACCATGAAATTGGGGCCGTTGCCGATGTAAGTCATGGCCCCCATGAAGACAGCGCCGCAACTGATGGCCGCCAGGAAGGCCCCTCCCCGGAAACCGGCGAGGTCACCTATATCCGCCCCGGGCCCAAGGTTGGCACCGCCCAGCGCCAGGCTGCCAAAAGCCACATAAGTAGGCGCGTTATCCAGAAAGCTGGAGAGCAGGCCGGTGCACCAATAGAACTGCCATGGTTCGTTCACACCCAGCCTTTGGCTATTGTGCTCAAGCAGGGCGATGGCAGGCCCCATGGTGACGAAAAGGCCCGCGAACAGGATCCCCACCTCGGCCACCGGGGCCCAGGAAAAGCCGTTGAGCTCGCGCAAGGCACGCGGGGTGGTGGCGAGCGCGAGCCACGCCATGGAGGCCATCAGGCCGGATGTCGCCAGCAAGGCGCCTACGGATTCCCCCATCCATCCCTTCAGCAGCACCGCCCCAATGATTCCCAGGATGAAAAGGATGTTGTGGCTGCCCTGGACAAACAGCGTGGGCGAGAGGGACGGGGTTGGACCGTTTTGGGCACTAGCCGGTTCGGGGACCTCCCTGAATACCCTGTTGTCCAGGATCCAGAAGATGGCGAGGAGCAACCCGTTGACAAGGAGCCACTGCGGGGCCAGGCCCAGGGTCCATTGGAAGGGGACGCCATGGAGGAAGCCCAGAAACAGGGGCGGGTCGCCAAGCGGTGTCAGCAACCCGGCGGTGTTGCTGACGATGAAGATGAAAAAGACCACCAGGTGGACCCGGTGCCTGCGGGCGCGGTTGGTTCCCAGCAACACACGCACCAGCAGCATGCTGGCCCCCGTGGTGCCCAGCAGGTTGGCCAGCACGGCGCCGATTCCGAGCAACGCGGTGTTGGCCAGCGGCGTCCCCGGCCAGGTGCCCTCGAGGTGAATGTTCCCCGATACCACGAAAAGTGACCCGACCAGCGCCATGAAGGCCAGGTATTCCAGCAGTGCGTGCAGGGTGCCTCCCCACGGGGCGTACAAGATGACCGGAACCGAAAGCACCAGCGCGAAAAGGGCCTTGTTGAGGTCGTGGTGCCACCAGCGGGTCGCCAGGATCGGGAAAAGGCCAATCCCGAGCAGTAGCAGCGCGAAAGGTGTGGCCATCACCAGACTGGGCGCCTCCCCGTGCCGGTCTGCATCCAGCGCCAGCAGGCGGGCCGGGTTGGCCAAAAAAAAGGCCAGGGCCAAAAGTGGGGCCACCCGGAAAAGGTCCGGGATTCCTGGGGTACGCAAGCCTCGGGCGGCGGCCATTCCGGTTTCCGGAGGTGAAGTGAAGAATAGACGGGCAATCCGATATCGGGTATTTTAACAAAAGGTGAAACAGGTTGCCTTCCGGATCCGGACAGGGCATTCTTGTTCGTAACCGCCGATCGGGGCATTGATCCCGGACAACGAGGTGATTTTCCATGACCGGACCCAAGGCCCCGAAAACCGCGATCGTGGCTTTCAAGGTGGAAAAGGAACTGGCGGATTTGTTGGACAAGCTGCCCAACAAGAGCGACTTCATCCGCAAGGCCATCGCCGCGCAGTTGGGGATGTCTTGCCCGCTGTGTCTGGGCAAGGGGGTGGTTTCCCGGGGTTTCCATGACCATTTTGCCCCGGTGCTGAACCAGGCCCGCCATGCCCGGTGCTCCTCGTGCAAGGAAATGACCTCCCTGCCGGCCGATCCGTCGCACCTGTCGCCCGAAGACCAGCAGCGTCTGGACCAGTTCTTTCTGGGCGGCCCGCTGCTTTGCCCGGGGTGCTACGAGAAAACCCTCACCTGTGACGATTGCGGCTGGCACCTGACCCCCGACCAGGTGGAAGCGCACCAGTTGCATGCCCACCCGGGCACCCGGATGCGTTGATGCCCGTAGCCAACGGGTTACTTGCCGTTTGACCGGTTTGGAAAAAAGCCGGTAAAGTGATTTTTTGCCCGGTTCATCGCGCCAGCCGTCCCTTCATGGGCCGGCTTCAGGATGTCGCCATGACAGATCGCAACAATCCCCGCCAACCTGTGGAACCCCAATCGGATGCCACGCTGGCACCCGATTCCTTGCCGCCCGCCGGAGGTCCACAGGATGCCTTCGATGCCACGCTGGCGCCCGACGGGCCAATCGCCCCCTCCGCCAAGTCCACGCTGCATGACCACTCGGATGAAACCCTTGCCCCCGGGCCCGGGCCCACGGACCGTCCCGGCAGGCCCGATGATGGCGCCACGCTGGTGGATCAACCCCAAGGGGGTAAGGCCCGCCCCGAATGGAATGCGGGTGCGACGGTGGCATCCGGTGTGGTGGAAGATTCCGGCGCCACAATGCCACCCGGGGGCGTGGATGACTCTGGCGCCACCATGGCGCCACCCGGGGTGGATGACTCTGGCGCCACGATGGCTCCTCCCGGGGTAGATGATTCCGGTGCCACGATGGCCCCGGAAAGTACCGACGATTCGGGTGCTACGGTCGCGCCAGGGCAAAGCCAGGTGATGAAAACCGCCTCACCCTCTGTGGGTGGCAAGACGGTGCCCGGGAAAAGCCAGTATTCGGCGACCCAGGTGGGTCTGAAAGGTAGCGTCGCCGCCACCGTTCCCACCTCGCCCAACTCGGCCAAGGGGAAACTCCCCCAGGTTCCCGGGTATGAAATC
>JAFMJU010000407.1 GCA_017853285.1 Gemmataceae bacterium | reverse complement strand
TTCGGCCAGCCGCGGATAGACGGGGACCAGAGCCTTGCGCAGGGCGGCGTCCAGGGCGTTGACGGGGCCGTCACCTTCAGCAACGGTGTGGAGGGTTTCACCGGAGGCAACAATCTTGACCGTGGCCTCACTGACACCGGTGGTTTGGCCGTGCTCCACATTGACGCGGTAGGAGACCAGGTCGAACAGCGGCTTGAAGTTCCCGGCGGTGCGGCGGACCAGCAGTTCGAAGGAGGCCTCCGCCGCCTCGAATTCGTACCCGGCGTGCTCGAGGTCCTGGACCTGCTCCAGGATGCGCCGCATCAAATCGCGGTCCTGGGCCATGCTGAGGCGGGCGGTCTTGGTGATGATGGTGGACTGGCCCGAGAGTTCGCTGACCAGGATGCGACGCTCGTTTCCCACCGTGGCCGGATCGATATGCTCGTAACTGCGCGCCAGTTTGCTGACGGCGTGGGTGTGCATGCCACCCTTGTGGGCGAAGGCGCTCAGACCGACGAATGGCTGGCCGGGCCTGAAATTCATGTTGGCCGTCTCGTAGACGAACCTGGAAACCTCGGTCAGGCGGGCAAGGCTTTCCGGCAGCAGGACCTCGCGGCCCATCTTGAGGCCCAGAACCGCCGCCACACTGATGAGATCGACATTCCCGCAGCGTTCACCAATGCCGTTGATGGTGCCCTGCACCTGGCGGGCCCCGGCCTCGACGGCGGCGATGCTGTTGGCCACGGCGAGTTCGCAGTCGTTGTGGCAATGGATCCCCAGAACCACCCCCGGGCAGGCCGCCAGCGCCGCGCGAACACCGGAAGCGACCTCTTGGGGCATGCTGCCGCCATTGGTGTCACACAGGATGACCGTGGTCGCCCCCGCCCCGGCGGCCGACTTCAGGGTAGCCAGGGCGTATTCCGGGTTGGCTTTCCAGCCATCGAAAAAATGTTCGGCATCGTAGAAGACTTCGCGCCCCTGGGATTTGCAGTAGGCAACCGAGTCGGCGATCATGGCCAGGTTTTCTTCGGGCGTTGTGCCGATGACCTCGTGCACATGCAGATCCCAGGTTTTGCCGACGATGGTGATTAGACCGGTGTCCGCGGCCAGCAGCGCCCTCAGGCCGGTGTCTTCGGCGGCGCTGATGCCCTTCTTGCGGGTCATGCCGAAGGCGGCGACGCGGGCTTTCTTCAGTTTGACCGCGCGGAGTGCCTGGAAAAACTCGGCATCCTTGGGATTGGAAAGGGGATACCCACCTTCGATGTAGTCGACACCCAGATCATCGAGCCTGCGGAGGATGGCCAGCTTGTCATGGACGGAAAAATTAACTCCCTCGCCCTGGCTGCCGTCGCGCAGGGTTGTGTCATACAGGTCCACCCGGGCCATGGTCATCACCGCAGCTATTTTCAGCGCCCGATCCGGGCCAATTACGGCTGAATTCCGGGCTTTTGGACAAAACCCAATCATAGCGGGGCATGGGATAACCTGCCAGCCGTTCGCATGGGCTTTGACTTGTTCAGCTGCTTATTCGTTCGCCGCCTAATGGCTGCGGTTCGGGTGGGAGGGAGTTTTCATCCGCGGTGATGTCGCCCCCGGGCCGGCAGGTGATGCGGCGGCGCCAGCGGGCGTCGTCGCGTTTTGGAAAATCGCGACGGTAGTGGGTGCCCCGCGATTCCTCGCGCGCTTTGGCGCTGCCGATCATGAGTGAACCGATGGTGAGCAGGTTTGACAGCTCCCAGCCTTCGCGCTGGCTGAATTCACGCCGCAGAACATAGCTGCACCAGAAGCGCAACTGTTCCAGCGCCTCTGCCATCTCGGCGCCGTCGCGCTCAATTCCGGCAGTCCTGCCCATCAGGGAGCGCAGGGAGTTGAGGATGTCTTGCAGGTCTAGTTCGGGCCCGGTCTCCCGGCGGGCCTCATCCAGCAGGGGGGGGACCTGGAAGGTATCGGGTTTGCCAGCCGCATCCCTGCCCGCGGCCTCGCCGCAGATCTTCCCGTAGACCAGGCCCTCGATGAGGCTGTTGCTGGCCAATCGGTTGGCGCCGTGCAGGCCGGTGGAGGAGACCTCGCCCGCCGCGTACAAGCCGGGCACGGAAGTGCGGCCCTTGTCGTCCACGCTCACTCCGCCAATGGTGTAGTGGGCCCCCGGGCGGACCGGAATGAGGTCGCGTGTCAGGTCCAACCCGAATTCGGCGCAGGCCCGTCCGATGGCCGGAAAACGCATCCGTACCTTTTCTGAATCCAGATGGGAAAGATCCAGGTAAACGCAAGAATGGCGGGTGCGCGCCATGGCCCGCATGATGGCTCGGGCCACGATGTCACGCGTCGCCCGTTCGGCCCGGGGATCTTCCGTGACCATGAAACGGGTGCCATCCTTGTCGCGTAGGTAGGCTCCCTCGCCCCGCAAAGCCTCGCTGATCAGCGAACGGCTGGACCCGGCGACATACAGGAGCGTGGGGTGGAACTGCATGAACTCCATGTCGCGGAGCAGCGCCCCGGCGCGGTAGGCGGCGGCCATGCCATCGCCGGTGGCGACGGGACTGTTGGTGGTTTCCCGGTAGATTCGCGCCGCCCCGCCCGAGGCGAGGATGGTTGCCTTGGCCCAGATGGCCAGGCGCTCATCGCGCGGCGTGGCCACCAGCACGCCCACGCAACGGCCCTCGTGCGTGAGCAGATCCAGGGTGAATGTGCGGTCCTTGATCTCGATGTTGGGGGCCCCGCGGGCGCTTGCGATCATGCCCCGCATCACCTCGTGCCCGGTGGCGTCCCCAAGAGCGTGCACGATCCGGGCATGGCTATGGCCACCCTCGGTGGTGAGTGCCAGGTGGCCGTTATGGTGGTCGAACTTGACCCCCATCCGGATCAGGTCGCTGATTTGCCGGGGAGCCTCCTCAACCACCATGCGGACGACCGAATCGTCGCAGAGCCCGTCGCCGGCTATGAGGGTGTCCTGGACATGGTCCTGGAAGCTGTCCTCCGGTGAGAGGACCCCGGCGATACCGCCCTGGGCCCAAGCGCTATTGCTAACTTCCACTTTCTCCTTGGAGATCACCACCACGCGTTGGCCGCTTGGAACCGCCAGGGCCGCCCGCAAGCCCGCGATGCCGCCACCCAAAACCAGCACATCGGTAAACGCGTGCAGGACCTGTTTCGGATTGAACTGCACGAGGTGGCGCGGCGCTGCCGGCGGAAACATCGGAAAGCCTTCCAGGGTATGGCCGCGTCAGCGGGGTTGGGGAGTACCGGTACCCGGCGAGGGACTTCCAGCCTTGCGTTTTCGGCTGAATTCCCGCCAGGCATCCCGGTATTCGGCGGGCGGTTCTGGGCGGTTTTCACCCTGAATTTGACCGGAACCCGCGGGCCTGCCGGTTGCCTGTCTGGCTCCCACGCTTCCAAGGCTGCCACCGGCCTGCGGCGCGGCCTTGTCATCGCCCGCAAGCGATTTTTCAACCTGTTCCTTGCGGTTGCGCAGGGTCTCCTGATACTTGGCGATCTCCTCATCGGACATGCCTTTTTGTTTTAGCTTGTCTTTGTTCTTGCGGATTTGGTCCTCCAAACTTTCGATTTGGGCGAGGGTGGCCTTTTTGGATTCGGCATCCGGGGCATCCGCTTTTCCACGGCTGCCCGATTGGCTAATCCCATCGGTGCCCGCCCCGTCCTTGCCCCCCGGGCCGATCCGGGGATCTGTACCGCGGCCTTCGCCTGGTTTGGCATTTGGATCAGCTTGTTCGCCCATACCCGGTTGATTGCCCTGTCCGGGCTTCTCACCCATGCCTTGCCCGGGCTTCTCACCCATGCCTTGCCCGGGCTTCTCACCCATGCCTTGCCCGGGCTTCTCACCCATGCCTTGCCCGGGCT
>JAFMJU010000406.1 GCA_017853285.1 Gemmataceae bacterium | reverse complement strand
CAGAAACCATTAAAGGGAGCATTTAGGAATACCCTAGGCAAAGCTGGGCTATCATCCGGTTCGTTTTCAATAAAAGCAACCCCGCCACCGTTAGCACCTTGGGGTTTGGCAATCATGGACACTACAACCTTGCCAGTTCAGAACCAGGCTGCTGCCAAACACAGCCTGCCAAACCAAAACCGCCGCCTGCCTTCCCACCTCGCGCCCTGCGCGTCTTCGTGGTGAACTGCTTATCCCCCGTCCGCAACAATCGCCCGGTCGCTCCCGCAACCGGCTCACCAAAACCCAAAACCTATCGCCCCGTTCTCGTCTTCGCGGTGAACTGCTTTTTCCCCGTCCGCGCCAGAACCCGTGCACTCCCGCGCACGGCTCGCCAAAACCTAAAAACCAAACCCAACACCCGTCCCGGAGGGACTCTGAGCTCGAGGCCGGGATAACATCCCGGGCTCCACCCCACCCGGGTCCCGGATTCCCCGCCACCGCGCCACACCAGCCACCAAGTCCCTTGCTCCCCCTCTCCATTCATGGAGAGGGGGCCGGGGGGTGAGGTTTCCCCCCTTCTGGAGTTGGAGTTCCCCAAAAAAAAATTCCACCACTTCCCCTCCCAACATCCGGCACCGGCCCCTTAGCTTCGGCCTTGGAGTCAAGAACAACTGTTTTCCCAGGAGTTTCCATGCCCGCACCACCCTGGCGGTCACGCATCATCGGCCACGCCCGCGTCCGCGCCGGCGACCTCGTGCCGCACCCCCTCAACCCGCGCACCCACCCCGATTTCCAGGCCAGCGCCCTGCGCGCCGTGCTCGACCGGCTCGGCTTCGCCCGCAGCCTCCTCGCGTACAAACTGCCCGATGGCCGCCTGCAGCTCATCGATGGCCACTTGCGCCAGAGCCTCGATCCCGATGCCCTCCTCGATGTCGAGATCGTCGATCTCTCCGAGGCCGAGGCCCGAGAGTTGCTGCTCTGCCTCGATCCCCTGGCCCGCCTCGCCCTCACCGATGCCGACCGAGCCGAAACGCTCCGCCGCCTCTGCCCGCCACAGTCCCCGCTGCTCGATGACCTGTTCCAGACCGTCGGCAAGGCGGAGGACGATCTCCGCTCCCTGCTCAATACCCTCAACCCACAGGATTCAGACACCCATGAGAACCCTCTGCGCCCGAAATCTCCGTTCCCCCAGAATTTCCTCGTCCTCGCCGCCTGCCCCTCCGAGCACGACCAGAAACTCCTCCTCGCCGATCTCCGCGACCGCGGCCTCAAATGTCGCCCCCTCGCCGGCTGGGAGGCCCCATGACCGATTCACCCACCCGCAAGCCGTCCCCGTGGTGGACCTGCCGCCTCCAAGCCCCACCCTCGCCCAGCCACCGCGCCGAGTTGGTCGCCTCGCTGTTCGATTTTTCGCCGGCCTCCGCCGCAAGCACCTGGCTGGGCTGCGTGGCGGGCTGGCTATACGGGCCATGGACGGTCGGGCTGATCACCGGCGAATCCGGCACGGGCAAGTCCACGCTGGCGGCCCAGGCTTGGCCGCAAGCCATCACCCCCGATTCCCTGCGCCTGGCGTCGGACATCCCGCTGGTGGATCTGCTCCCTGCAAAGTTGCCCATGCCCGACATCACGCGCATCTGTGCTGCGGTGGGCCTTTCCAGCCCGCCTGCCTGGTTGCGCCCGCTAGCTGCCCTGTCCACGGGCCAGCGTTTCCGCGCCCGTCTGGCCTGTGCCCTGGCCCATGCCACCCTGTCACCGGGTGCCACGCTGCTCATCGACGAGTTTGCCACGGGTGTGGATCAGCCCACGGCCCGTGCGGCGGCGACCAGCCTGCAGGCCTTCTGCCGCCAGTCGAATATTCCTCTGGTGGCTGTCACCTCGCGCGACGACTTGACCGACTGGCTCAATCCCGACTGGCTGGCATCCCCTGCCCTCATCCCGGGCCCCGATGCCCCGCCCATCCCGTCCACCTTCACGCGGAGGTCCCTTCGGCCCCGGCCAGCCCTCACCCTGCGCCTCGGCCGCTGCCACCGGACCGCGTGGGATCTTTTCAGACACCATCACTATCTGAAATCCAGCCTGGCCCGTTCGGCCCTCTGCCTGGGGGCCTGGCTGGTGGCGGTGAACCACCAGCCTGTTCCCCCGCGCCAGATAGCCTTCTCGGCGTGGATCAACGCGCTGGGCAAACCCGGCTACCGCGAGCACCGCACCGTCGTGCTGCCTCCCTGGCAGGGCCTCGGTGTCGGCGGCGCGCTGGCCGATTGGTCGGCAAGTCTGCTGGCCTCGACGGGCAGGCCGGTCTGGAGCACCACGGGCCACCCGGGCCTGCTGGCCTCCCGCACCCGCTCGCCCCGCTGGCGTTTGGTCCGCCCGTTGGGCATGGTCAATCCCGAGCCGGGCAGGCGCCATGCCACCTGCCGCCTGACTGCGGGCTTCCGCTACATCGGCCCGGCACTCCACCTCCCGCTGGCCCGGGCCATCCTGAACCGCCCGCGCCCCCATCCACGGACCCGGTCGATCCCAACATCCCCTCGCCCGAACTCATCCAATCCGTCGCTGGCCTCGTCGCCAACGGCGCCAGCGTCATCGCCGCCATCCGCGCCGCCGGCGTCCCCGCCCGCAGGTGGGCGCTCTGGCGCCGCTGCCGCGATCTGCCCTCCGCGCACCCCCAGGTGATCGAACTGTTCGACGCCCTGGAAAAATCCCGCGGCCTCGCCCTCGCGCGCGCCCAGGTCGCCGCCGCCAAGACCAAGCCCAACGACTGGCTCAAGGCCACCAGGCCACCCGCCCGCGCCACCACCCGCCGCAAAAAGCCGCCCGACGAAAACCTGCCCTGGCGCGGCTGGCGCCAATGGACCGCCCTGCTCCACGCGCTCGAGCCCTGGCCCCAGGCCCGCCAGGCCGCCGCCGCCTGGGTCGAATCACTCGACCCGCGCGAAACCTGATACTTCGCACAACCAAGGTGGCTTTTTCACACCCCGCCCCGGTTGATTCAGCCTCCGTCGAAGGCATACTATACAAATGTACACTATGTGAAAAAGGAAAACCCCGGATGGAGACCCCGCGCCGTGGATCACTCAGAAAACAGCAACCACTCCAAAACCCAAAACCCCCTGCGTTTACCGCCAGAAGGGCTTGGCGTGGCCCCCGTCCGGCTACTGGCAGCTGGCGAGGGCAAAATCCCCGGCACCACACCCTCCCAGCGCCTGCTGATCCTCAGGCTCCTGGCCCGCAGGGCGCAGACCGGCAACCCCGTCCGGCTCGACCTGGCGCTCACCCCGGCCGATGCCATCCTGCTGGCCAGGGCGGCCATCCGCTTCCTGCGCCAAGGGCCTTCCTCCGCCTCTCCCCGGACGATCTCTGGCCAAACGGAGGCCCTCCCCTCAAACGGGGCCGCCGAAACAACCATCAGACACCCGCAAAATCCCTGATCCGCCTGCGTGTCCCCGGGGCCTGCCTCTACTGCGGCAGCCATCCACCCTCCAACCGGCAGGGCGTCTGCGCCCGCTGCTGGGCCCTTCGCGGCGTCCGGACGCTCTTCCGCCGCCGCCGCGGCTGGAACCCCGGCTGGGAACTCCATCTCCGCCGCCTCGCCCGCCAGGCCTCCAAAAACCTTCCCCTCAACCAGGACCAATCCGACCGATGACCAGACGAAGAAAGCCCAAATCCCGGAACCGCCCCGTCCCCAAACGCCCCTGCGACTTCCCCCGCATGCCCTCGTTCGAGCGCCGGTTCCCACCGCCGCGCCCGCTACCCTTCACCCGCCGCGATTCCCCCGCCTTCGAGGCCATCGCCTCACTCGCGGAGCGAATAGAAACTCCCCGCTGCCCCGCTTGCCACGCGGTGCTGCGGTTCCAGATCGATTTTCAG
>JAFMJU010000016.1 GCA_017853285.1 Gemmataceae bacterium | reverse complement strand
CCACCTGATCGACTCGGACGGCAGCCTGAACGAGCACCAAACCAGCACCCATAATCCGTTTGGAACCGGCCATCTTGATTTTGACAAGTTGGTTCCTGAGCTGCTAAGCGCCGGGGTACCCAGCGACTGGTGGTGCATCGACCTCTGTTTCTGGCCAAACGCCTGGGATGTCACCGCGGACTCCATGAAGTTCCTCGGAAACATCAAGAAAAAGTACGCTTCCATCGGGGCATAACCTGGCCCATTCCAAACCATCCTCCTCCTTAGCGGAACCGTAGGAACATGAAGACCCTCAATGTCGGACTGGTTGGATACGGGTTCATGGGAAAGGCCCACAGCAATGCCTTTTCCCAGGTGAACCACTTTTTTGACCTGAAGCACCAAGTGAATCTCAAGGCTGTTTGCGGCCGCACCAAAGAAAAGGCTGAGGTTTTCGCAAAGTCTTGGGGGTATGAAAGTGTCGAATCCGATTGGCGCAAGCTAATCGAGCGCAAGGACATCGACCTTATCGATATTTGCACCCCAAACGACAGCCACGCCGAGATCGCCGAGGCTGCGGCCAAGGCTGGCAAGATGATCATGTGCGAGAAGCCACTGGCCCTGAACGGGGCTCAAGGCTTGGAAATGGTCAAAACGGTTGAGAAAGCCGGTGTGCCCAACATGGTTTGGTACAACTACCGGCGCATTCCGGCCGTTACTTTCGCCAAACAATTGATTGACGAGGGCAGGCTTGGACGGATTTTCCACTACCGTGCCAAGTTCCTCCAAGATTGGACCATCAACCCCGACCTTCCCCAAGGAGGGGCCGCCCTTTGGCGACTGGATGTAGGCGCCGCCGGCTCCGGGGTTACCGGAGATCTGCTCGCGCATTGCATCGACACCGCACTGTGGTTGAACGGCGAAATGCAGTCGGTCACCGCAATCACCGAAACCTTTGTCAAGGAAAGGATGCACAACCTGACCGGCAAGGTCGAAAAGGTGGGTATCGACGACGCCTGCGCCTTTCTGAGTGTTTTCGATAATGGGTCCCTCGGCAATTTTGAATCAACCCGGTATGCCCGGGGCCACAAGGCCCTTTACACATTCGAAATCAACGGGGAAAACGCAAGCATTGCCTGGGATCTCCATGACCTGCACCGACTCCAATGGTTTGATCATAAAGATCAAGGGAACCTCCGCGGCTGGCGTTCCATCCATGTGACCGATGGCGACCACCCTTACATGAAACAATGGTGGGTACCTGGTCTGGCGATTGGGTACGAGCACAGCTTCATCCATCAGGTTGCTGATTTCATTCAGGGTGTTGAATCCGGCAAACCCGCCTACCCAACTTTCAGGGACGCCCAGCGCACCCAGCGCGTTTGTGATGCGGTCCTCACTTCCGGCAAGGACCACCAGTGGCACAAGGTTTCCAAGGATTAAGCCTTCTTGGAACTACATAAAACAGCACGAGCCGCAGGAAACCCTGGCGGCTTGCGCTGTTTTATCCTTTTTGAACCCCAACCGGGTTAAGCAAAAGCCCTTCGAATGGGTTGTGCCGTTCCTGGGAGGATTGGGGTGGGCCTTTGCCCGACATCCATCACCATGCTGTGAGGATCAATCCCCATAGCCTGGTAAATGGTGGCCAGCACATCCTGAAAATGGATGGGATCGTCGCGCACTTCCCCGCCTTGCGCATCCGTCCGGCCTATCACCTGCCCGGTTTTCAATCCACCACCAGCCAATAAAGCGGTGTTCACCCGGGACCAATGATCTCTTCCAGCGTCTTTGTTTATTTTTGGGGTTCTGCCGAATTCCCCCCAAACCAAAACCAATGTATCGTCCGCCATGCCTCTCTCATGCAAATCATCCACCAGCGCCGTGATACCTTTGTCAAAAACCGGCAGATTCCCTTTTAGATGGCCGAAGTTGTTTCCATGGGTGTCCCAAAACCCGTATCCAACCGTAACAATACGCGCTCCGGCTTCCACCAACCTTCGGGCAATCAGTAATTGATCGTTCCAAAGCGGGGCCCCGTCACCCTGGTGCTTTTCAGAACCCCGGCCATACCTTTCCCGTACCTTTTCTGATTCCCGACTGAGGTCCAAGGCATCCAATATTTGCCGGTTAAGCAGCACATCAAAAGCCCGGCGGTAATTCAGATCAACTCCACCAGTTTCCAGAGATCCGCGATACGCATCAAAGCTTTCCAACAAACCACGCTTGTCGACAAGGGCCTGTTTTTGCCCTCCCTTCAACTTGAGGGTGTTGACATCGCCGCCCTGCAAACGAACCCCTTGGGCCGACCTGCCCAAAAAACCCGGGCCCGGACTGTTGTATGGTCGGTGCTGCATGGTTGGGAACAAATCGACAAAAGGCGGAAAGGTGGGAACCACGGGACCTAAAACCTTGGCGACCACCGAACCCAGATGAGGCTTGGAATCCCTTTGGGCCACACCCATTTGAAAGCCTGTCAAATTTTGAAAGCTGCTGTGTTCGTCGGCGAAACCAACCAAAGATTTCAGCGTCAGGAATTTGTCCATCCTGGTGGAAAGCAACGGCAACAATTCGCACACAGGGTGGCCGGGAATATTGCTTTGTACCGGATTGAACTCCCCCCGGATTTCTTTGGGTGCACCCGGCTTTAAATCCACAGTGTCCAAATGGGAAATACCACCGGACAGGTAGACAACGATGAGTGATTTTTGGCGAGGAGCCAACTTTCCCCGGCCGCCAGTTTCAGATTCCGCCCTTAACAGTTCAGGCAGGTTAAGCCCCAAGCCACTTCCCAATCCCAACCTAAGGAAATTCCTCCGGGAATGGCGGGTGAAATCATCGCAACCCGGCAAGGAAGCACTTGGCATGTGAAAATCTCGGTGCCACGGGAGTCGTGGAAGGTGGGATATCTAACTATACATTATCCATTTGACACAATCCAACCTGAAACCCCATAAATAGGTCCGGATTGGTTCTCCCAAAAACAAAGTCGAAGGCCTAACCATGATTTCCCAAAACCGCAGAACCATCCTTCAAGCTTCCGCAGCCGGAGTTATTTTTTCGGGTACCCAAACCCTTGGCAGGGCCCAACAAATACCTGGGGATTCCAAAACCCGGCATCGATTCTGTCTGAACACCGCAACAATCAGGGGTCAAAACCTGCCTTTGGATGAACAATTTCGCTTGGCGAAAAAGGCCGGCTACGATGGAATCGAGCCTTGGCTAGGAGACATGGACAAGTATCTGGACTCCGGCAAATCATTGAGCGATTTGGGAAAATGGGCCAAGGATAACAGCTTGGGAGTTGAAGGCTGCATTGGATTCCCAGAATGGCTATCCAATGACGCAAACAAAAGGGGAAAATCGCTTGAACAATTGAAACGGGATATGGAAAAACTCAGGGATTTAGGCTGCCTGCGAATTGCAGCTCCACCTGCGGGAGCCACCCAGGAAAAGAATATCCCCCTCCTGGAAGCGGCATCCCGATTCGGTCCTCTAGCCAAAATTTGCCTTCAGGCCGGCATCACTCCGCTGGTTGAAATTTGGGGATTCTCCTCCGCCCTCAATCGTTTGGGAGATGCCCTTTATATTGCCTCAGAATGCGGGGAGTCGGGCGCGTCGGTTCTTGCTGACATTTATCACTTGCAAAAAGGCGGTAGTGGAATCACAGGATTGCGGCAATTGGGTGCCCATTCCATGCAAATCCTTCACGTTAACGATTACCCAGCCCGAATTACCCCCAAAGACCTGAACGATTCAGACCGAGTTTTTCCAGGAGACGGGTCTGCCCCATGGATGGATATTCAAAAAATAATTTCTGAAACCTCATCTGGCTGCATTCTGTCGCTGGAATTGTTCAACCGGGATGTTTGGAAAATGAATGCGCTCGATGCGCTGACCCAGGGTTTGGAAAAAATGAAAAAAACATTTGCAAGAGAATAGAAACCCTAGAGATAACCATGAACTCATTGCCTGCAATCGCCTTACTAATCCTTAACTTTGTATTAGGATTCCAAGATGTCAGCATAAAAAAAGAGTTTATTAAAAGCGAAGATAAGGATAAATATATAGGAATATCTTTATGGCGGCCGTTTCTTGATGTGGAAAGATCCAGTCGTATTAGTGCGAGCCAACAGACTTCAGAACGTCAAAAGCTTATTTCCGCGATGGCTTTGCACTGGAAACAAGAAGGTGACCTCCTTTCGTTTGATGGATTGGGCCCTTCCATCGAAACCCAACGGAATTTCACAGACTTCGATCTCTCTTTTGAATGGAAAATTCCACCGAAGGCCGACTTCGCCATTTTCCTGAAAGGTGTCCCCGGCCCCCATTTTGGTGAGCCCCCTCAAGGCGCATCCGAAAAAAACAAAAAAGGTTCAGGGGGTCTCTTTCTAAACAAAAGGTTTTCACCATATCCTTCCCTTATTGCGGATTTACCTCCAGAAAATTGGAACCGAACCCGAATCCGGATGCGAGGAGACCGTGTGACTGTTTGGCTCAACGGCAAACAGGTGGTGGAGGGCATCCCCCTTGAAAACTCCTGGGACAGGCGAAAACCTGTTCCAATTGAGGGCCCAATCGGCCTTCAAGGCCGGGGGACACCTTTCCAGGTCAGAAACATGACCATCCATCCTCTGGAACCCTAATTTCAACAAACACTTACAGTGGCAATCAGTCTGACTTGACAGGTCATTAGGTCATCGCTTATCCGCCCCTTCCAGCCTGTGGGTGAAGACACCCCTCTGAAGGAGACCGGCCCGTGGCCAATATTGTCAGCCTGCCTTATATCCCCAGTCGGCGTAACATCCTGCTGGCTGGCGGTTGGGCAACCCTTCAAAGCCTGATGCTCCCTGGTTGCATCAAATCCCTTGAGTCTTTGGCCCGTCAGGGTGATGATCCTGATCGGGAAAGGTATGCCGTCAAAACATTGGGTGAAGTGTGCACAGTCGGCAATGCCGAACCAGTACCTTTGGGAGGTGTCGGTATTGTCACGGGCCTTGACGGAACGGGGGGTGAACCGGCAAACGATGGCAACCGCGCAGTGTTGGAAGACGACCTGAAAAAAATGGGTGTGAAAAACATCAAGGAATTGCTGTCATCGCCTGACAATGCCTTGGTTCTTGTCTCGGCCAGTATTCCTCCCGGGGCCAGAAAAGATGACCCCCTTGATGTCCAGGTTTCCCTGCCCCCGCGTACCAAGGCGACCAGCCTTAAGGGCGGGCTTTTGCATACCTGCACTTTGTACAACTACGACTTCGCCCAAAACCTGAAGCCGGATTATCAGGGAAGCAGAGGCGCGCTGCGCGGCCACCCGATCGCCCGGGCTGGAGGTCCCCTACTGGTTGGTTTTGGAGATGACAAAACCGGCGATGTCAGCTTCCGCCAGGGCAGCCTTTGGGGCGGCGGAAAAACCATGATCGATATGCCTTTGACCTTGGTATTGAACCCGGACCAACAATTGGCAAAGGTCTCAAAACAGGTCGCTGACAGGGTTAATGAGGGATTTCCCGGAACCTCCCCGGGAAATCCAGGTAACGCTCCCGCCATCGCGAAAAATAATCAAATTATCTCCCTGAAGGTACCTCCGTGTTACAGGCATAATTTGCCGCGCTACCTGCGAGTGGTGCGGTTGATCCCCCTCACGGGATCCTCGGGAGAATTGACCAGCTACCGACAAAAGCTGGAGGAAGATCTTCAGGATCCGAGGTATACCCTGGTTGCGGCTTTGCGCCTGGAATCTTTGGGCAAGGAAAGCATTCCTGGGTTGAAGCGCGGTCTTGAAAACGAAAATGAGCTTGTTCGTTTCTGCTCGGCGGAAGCCTTGGCCTATCTGGGTAGCCCCAGTTGCGCCGAGGAATTGACCCGTTGTATCGAAAAACAACCCATTTTGCGGGCATATTGCTTCACGGCAATGGCCTCAATGGACGAAGCCATTTGCCAAATCAAACTGAGGGAAATCCTGGCCGGCGATATGGATGACGAAACCCGCTACGGGGCATTCCGGGCACTTCGCGCCATCGACAAGGATGCCGAGGCGGTCGCTGGTGAATTAATGAACGAATCCTTTTGGTTGCACCGGGTTGCCCCCCAAGCCTCCCCCATGGTGCATGTGTCCACCAGCCGCCGGGCCGAAATCGTTCTTTTCGGGAAGGACCCTGCCCTGCGCGCCCCCTTCTCGATCCAGGCCGGTGATTTCATCCTGACCGCCGGGGAGGAGGATGAACGCTGCAGCATCGCCAGGATAGTGCCGGGCCAAGGGGAACCACAGCGGCGCAATTCCACCCTGGCTGTAAACGACATCATTCGCTCCATGGCAACCATGGGCGCCGGATACCCGGAAGCCCTCGAGTTCATCCAACAGGCCGACCATTGCAAGGCGGTGACCTGCTCGGTGCGCCGCGACGCCCTGCCCCGCACCTTGACAGTCCAGGAACTGGCGAAAATCGCCCGGCAAGGCAAAACCATCGAACTTAACGACGAGGACCTGATCCGGACGGGTTCCGAACCCGGGGCCCTGCCGGGACTTTTTGACAGTGGGAAAGCCCAAGCCAAGGCCCGTTAGTCCACGATTGTCCCGCAAGAGGGTTCGCCCCCCTTCTTTTCCCAAGCATTGACCATCAAGGGCGGGTGGTCATCGGACAACCAGGGTCATGCTCACCCGTCTCGAGTTGTCCGGATTCAAGTCCTTCGCGGATAAAACCCGGCTGGAATTTCCGCCGGGCGTCAGCGCCATTGTCGGGCCAAACGGGTCCGGCAAAAGCAATGTGGTCGATGCCATTCGCTGGGTTTTGGGCGAACAAAGCGCCAAAAGCCTGCGCGGCGACGGAATGACAGATGTCATTTTCAACGGCTCTGCCACACGCAAGCCAATGTCCCAAGCCGAAGTCACCCTGGTTTTGGACAACTTGGCTGGAGACTTTCCCCTTCCGGTTCCTGAGGTACGCATCGCGCGCAGGGTAAACAGGCAGGGGGAATCTGATTACCTGATCAACGGCAGGAGCTGCCGGCTGAAAGACATCCGGGACCTGTTTCTGGGCAGCGGTGCGGGGTCCGACTCCTTCTGCGTCATCCAGCAAGGGCAGGTTCACGCGCTTCTACAGGCATCTCCCAAGGACCGCCGCTCCCTTTTTGAGGAGGCGGCGGGTATCAGCCGTTTCAAACTCCGCAGGCTGGACGCCCATAAAAGGCTTGAGAAGATCGATCAAAACATCGGTCGGTGTTCGGATGTGCTTTCGGAGGTCGAACGACAGTACCAATCCGCCAAACTCCAATCTTCAAAGGCGGAGCAGTACTTGGAACTCCGCAAGCAAATCCGGGAAATC
Source organism: Gemmataceae bacterium (assembly GCA_017853285.1). Lineage (GTDB taxonomy): Bacteria > Planctomycetota > Planctomycetia > Gemmatales > Gemmataceae > UBA6894. The sequence continues at coordinate 9,418 of JAFMJU010000016.1, read as the reverse complement.
CGCCTTCGACTCAGTTGGCAAGAATGGCGGGAAATCCAGGAACGGCTGCCCCAAATCGAGGAAGCGCTTGGCCAGGCCGTTCATCCGGAAGGCCTGTCCACACACGAACCCGGGTACAACTCGGGAGACCTGCTTTCCCTGGAGATCGAAGCGACGGAACTTGCAACCAGGGCCGAGGAAGCGCGATCCAAACTGGAAAACAGCCAAAAACTACTGGAGGGGGCCTTCCAGTCCAGGGCGGCCCTGGCAAAGGATCTCGCAGCCGCCCGGCAACGGCATGGCCGAATGCTGCTTCGCCACCGCGATGGTAAAACCTGGATCACACAAGCCGACCGTGAAATCAATCTGGCTGAATCGGAATGGAATGCCATTCAGCCAAATCTGGTCCAATCCGAGGAAACCGACAACCTAAACCGGCAAACCTTGGCCGACCTTCGGGGGCAGGCCGACACCAACCGGGGCAGGCAATTGGACGCCCTTCGTCGCCAAAACTTGATTGGCGGGAACGTTTCAACCCTTTCGGCATCGCTGGAACAGGTCAATCGGGCCCTGGACCGTTCCAAGGAGACCAAAGAGCAACATTTCATTGCGTTGGAAAAGCTGCAACAACTCGTCGAGAGGCTGCAAACCGAGGAGGCAAGGGCACAAGTCGCGGCCAGCATCTCACTGGTGGAGTTGGAAAACCTTCGCAACGAACGGGAAACCAAGTCACGGCAACTGACCCTTGTGCGCAATCAACACCAAAAAATGCTAGTTGAGCGGGGCGAGATTCGAAGCCGGCTGGAGGTACTCGAGCAACTGGAGCTGTCACAGGAAGGTTTGGCTCCAGGGGTGAGATCCATCCTGAATCTAAAGAAGGAAAGTGGCAACCGCCTGTGGAACGGGATCATAGGCCTTGTCGCCGATTCATTGAGGGTCCGGCGTGAATACTCACATCTCATAGAAATCGCACTGGGGGACCATGCCCAAAGGTTTCTGGCGGAAAACAGGAAGGAAATCCTGACTGCGCTCACCAGGGAAAAACAGATTCCGCCCGGCAGGGTAGGATTTCTGTTTCCGGAAAAATCCGCGGCCAATGAGGACGAAACAGCCCTGGCAATCGTCAAACACCCGGGCCTGGTTGCCAAGGCATCCCATTTGGCCATTTGCGAGCACAAAAAGTTCATCGGGCTGCCGGACCGCCTGCTCGGAAAAACGCTTATCGTTCGCGACCTGGAATCAGCCTTCCAGTTGGCGTCGAAACTACCCGACCATCGCTTTGTCACCCTGGCGGGTGAGATGCTGGATGAATTCGGTTCAGTCATCCTGGGAAAAGCTTCCACGGAAAGCGGCGTACTCTCCAGGAAGAACGAACTTAAAGACCTGCGTGAACGCCTCGGAACTTTGGAGAAGGAACTCCTGGAAACGGAAAACCGGCTTTCCATCGAAAAGGGCCATCTGGAAAACCTCGAATCACGCCTGGAGTCCCTGGACCACAAGGCCCGCGAGTTGACCCAAACCGCCGCCGACCTGACCTCACGCCTGGATCGGGAACGTCTCAGCCTCGATACCGCGAGGCAGGAACAACTGGCCGGGGAGCAGGAGGAACGGAGACTTTCATTCGAAAGCGAAAGGCTCGCCAAGGAACTTGCGGACCAGAAAAAGTTGCTGGAAGCGGCTGAAAAGGCCACCTCAGGTTTCCAATCGGTATTGGACCAGATCAACCTTCAAATCGAGGAGATTGGCAAGGAGGAAACACTTTCCAGGGTGGAGGCGGACAAGTTGCGGTCCAAAGCCGCCCAATTGGACCTGAAGATTCAGGTGCTCAAACGCCAAAAAGCTGAGAGGGCCCTCCAAGTCGAATCTCTCGGGGAGGACATCACCCGTGAAGAAAAAGATCTTAGGGATCGCACCCAGCAATTGCGCCAAATCGATTTGTCACTTCTCGCCACAGCCATGGAGGAGGGCGTGGCCCAGATGGAACGGGACCTGACCCGGGAAAAACGAAGATTGGCTGAGGTGTCGCTCAGCAGGAGGAGGCAAGAGCTTGAGCTACTAGCCAGAGAAACAAGCCAACAACTGAATGAAATCAACCAGCGTCGAGCCCATTATTCCGGTCTCGAAAAGGAGCGCCAACGCCTCACGGTCCGATTGGAACAAATCCAGGAAAGACTTCGGGAAGAGGACATTCCAGACATAAACCACATCATCCCTGAAGCTTCCTGGCATAACCAATCCATGGACAGGGCCAGGGACCTTGAAGCACTGAAGGACCTGCAATCCAAAATTCAGCGCCTTGGCCTGATCAATCATGAGGCAGCCCGGGAACTGGGCCTTATTGAAGAACGCAGGCAAGGGCTTTCAGACCAAATCGAAGACCTGCAGATGGCTCGGAAAAACCTCGTGGAATCCCTCGCTAGACTGAATGAATCCGCCACAACAAGGTTTCTGGAGTGTTTCACGGCGATCCAAGAACATTTCCGCGAGCTGTTTCGCAAAATATTCGGGGGTGGGACCGCAGAACTATCCCTGGAAGATCCCGGCGCCCCCTTGGACACCGGAATTGAAGTCCTCGCCCGACCACCTGGCAAGGATGCCGCGCGACTTTCCTTGATGTCTGGCGGGGAGAGGACCATGACAGCGGTCGCTCTCCTTTTGGCTGTTTTCAAAAGCCGGCCGGGGCCGTTTTGCCTGATGGATGAGGTGGACGCAGCGCTTGACGAGGCGAATGTGGACCGATTTGCGGGGGTGCTGAAGGAATTCAGCGAAAAAACGCAATTCATTCTGATCTCACACCACAAGCGAACCATGGCGTCCGCATCAGTCCTCCACGGGATAACCATGAAAGAACCAGGCGTTTCAATCCGTTATTCGGTGGATATCGAAGACTATATGGGTCAGGCGAAACACAGAGGAAACGACAGTCATCTGGCTGCCTAGGGCACTACAGCGCCATGGTATTCAAGCCGTTTCGGGAAAAACACATCCAAGGCGAATAGGCCATTGTCCAAGGCATGGACACTGTGTGGCAAGCCACCTGGAATCCGGTAGACATCTCCAGGCCCGAGGACCTTGGAAAATCCTCCCACATCAAACCTGGCGGAGCCTTCCACCACGATCCCCACCTGCTCGTGTGGATGGGAATGCCGCTCCACCACCGAGAATGGGACCATCCGCACCCGGCTGAGAGTCAAATGCTCTCCGCCATCCACCCTGGCCTCCACCCCGGGAAATAACTCACGCCTCACTTCTCCTTCGGCGGAGGGGAAAATTTGCGACAGCACTCGGCCCCCGATCTGAAAGGTTATCAGCGAAGGGTGGAACCCAACATGAAATGCACTTCGGCTGTCTGCTTCACAATCAGGCTCATGCTCAGGGGTTCAAAGACAATGCTACCTTGACCATTGGGCGCCCAGGAATTGGGATCCACCTGAGACTTAATCGAGTCAATAATCCCGGTCAAAGTTTGGGCGAATTGAAACTGCGAGGCGGCGGCCAAATTCATCCGGGTGAACGGATCCAGATACTGATTGTTCAATCCAGCCACATTGTTATTGCCGAAAATAGGCAACAAATCCCCGATGTAGTAGGAACGGGTGATCATGGTCTCCCTGGCGGTCTCCTGGGTGGTGACCATAACCTCCTCGCTTCGGATGATGTAGGCGATCCCGAGGTCTGAAAACACCTTGCGAAGAACGCTCCGGGCGCTCCAGTTTTTGGCGCGGATGCTGATCGGGGTATCCAAACCAATTCCCGCGGATTCCAACGCCTGTTTGTCGATCACCAAAGGAATTCCTAGCTGTTTCTCCATAGCGTCCAGAAAATATTTTAGCTGTTCACCCTCCATGGTCATGCTCATGGATGAACCCAAAGCCTTGATAATGGCTCGTTCTTTTTCGCTCATTCTCGCGCTGGCGGAGCGGCGCTTGGTCTTTTCAGCCCAATCGTCCGGGAAAACCATATCCCCGACAATTGGAACCCCGGCAGCCTCGATTTCGCGGAATGCGGCGACCATGGATTGGTTCATGCGTGTTTGGATATCCCGGCCGGTTTTGATCGCCGAGCGGGTTCCAGCCATTTGATTTGCGGCAACCACGGCCGGATTGGCGCCATCCTTTCGGGATAGTTCCGCCAATTTACGGTTGGATTCCGCCGTTTTGCCTCCCTCACCCAAACGATTGATTTCCCTCAGTTGGCTGGAAGTTTCAACCTGCTGTTTTTCCGATTCGGTAGGGGCAGATTTGACGACTTTCGATTTTCCCAAGCCGGTCAAATCTTCAGCAGTTGGAGCAGGCACGGTGCCCACCTTCAAGCGCCTTTTCTGGATTTGATCCATCAGCGCGGTTTTTCTTTTTTCCGGAAGGGCCGGTTCACTTTGAATCAGGCGCTCGGCAGAATCCAGTGCCACTCTGGCCTTTTCCGGATCCTTCCTGAAGGACTCATCATAAATACGCATTTGATCACGGAATTGGGATTCGGCGCGGCTTATGGAAACAGCCAAACGGGCTTGGGCCTCTTTCAACGGATCAGGAACATTGGCATCCTGAGCAATCAATAATTTCAGGCCAAAAAAAACCAGAACCAAAGCGACCGAAAAAGCATGATGCCGCATGACCCATCCTCCGTGATGGTGGTGTTCCTGGTGAAAAGCTACCCCACTATTGACAGCGCGGAGGCGGAATCAGTGACAGGCTCCCCCTTTGGTCAGTCATCAGAATTGCCACAATTGGAAAATCTTTCCATTAGCCGGTGCAAAGCGATGCGGAATCAACCAGACAACCATTGCCCCAGGGCGGGATTCACTTCCCCAAGGAGAAAAATAGATCCGGCAACACAAAGCCCATCTTTGGGTAATAACCCGGGAAGAATAGCCTCCAGTGCCTTTAGAGGGGACTCGTGTGTATAGAGTTTGTAGCGACTTGATAATCCAGGGATTGATGACAAAATTTTGGCTATCTCATCCGGAGGCATGGCCCGGATACCCACGGTATAACGGGTCAGATGGATTTCATCAAAAAAGGGTGCCATCAGGCCAAGCATGCCGGCAACATCCTTGTCCTTGCTGACTGAAAACAACAGTTTGCGGGTTCCGTCCACAGGCCAAATGCGGAGCATTTCCACAAGCGCTTGCACCGAAGGAACATTGTGTGCCGCATCCAGCAATATCCAGGGATGACGACTGAAGGTTTGCAGACGGCCGGGCCAATCTACATCACCAAATCCTTGCCGAATGCCTTTTTCAGGTAAAACCAGCCCTCTAAGCCTTAGTTGGTCCAACACACCGAGGACCAATCCCGCGTTACGAGCCTGATGGGTCCCCACCAGATTGATCCTTACATTTTCATACCGGGCAACAGGAGTTCTCACCGAACAGACTATTTCCCGCCAAGGGTCAAAGGATGCCCCAGGAACATTTTCAACCTCGACCTGCTCACCCAATTCCCAAAGCGGAGCTTTCCGCATGGCTGCTATTCCGCGGACCACATTCCGAGGCCCAGGCTCCAGAACACCGGAAACGACCGGGACAGAAGGCTTGATGATCCCAGCCTTCTCGTAGGCTATCTCCTCAAGCGTATTCCCAAGAATCTGGACATGATCCAGCCCGACTCCCGTAATCAAGGTCACCGAGGGTTTGCATACATTGGTGGAATCCAGACGCCCTCCCAAACCTGTCTCGAGGATGACCCAATCCACCCTCGCGGTTTGAAAACAAAGGAATGCGGCAGCCGTTGCGACCTCAAAAAACGATGGTGGTTCAACCAGATATTTTTCAGCGACCTGCTTTATTCGAAGGATGGCCTCGCCCAAATCCCCAACCCCAACAGGCTTCCCATTAATAACAAACCGTTCCGTGACATGCTGGATATGGGGAGAGACAAAGAGGCCGGTTTTCCAACCGGCGGCCCGCAAAACCGACTCCAGCAAGGCGCAGCAGGAGCCTTTGCCTTTGGTTCCCGCCACATGCACGGTTCTAAGGTGAAGATGGGGGTTGCCCAAACCTTCCAGCAAAGCCCTCATCCTTGCCAGCTTCAAGTCTTCGGGCCTGGCTGTACGGCGCTCGTAATCAATCAGGCCGTCCCAGTAGGCCTGCGCGGATGACCAGTGGTTATGCCCGTTGGTGGACACCAGGCCCCTCTCCCAAAAAATCCCGGGCACGGATCTCAATCCCCCGACCCCGGGGCCCCGCTGGATCAGGTATCCAGGACGGGCATGCACAACTGACGCAAGAAGGCCTCATAGCGATCACCCAACACGCCTGCGATTTCTGAAGCCACCCCGGAAGACGGTCGCGCCTCAGAAGCCGTGGCAAATATCCTGGGCAAGGCGTACATCAATTGAATGCCTTCCCTTCCCAATGGTTCTAGGCGCAAACCTTGGCCATTTTTCTCCATATCCTGCCATAACTGCTTGGTTTTGCCTTGGAGGACCATGTCATCCTCGGGCCTAAGCAGGATCAATTGATCGACCACGGATGGATCGAAGTGAAGGCATTGGAATTTGACGCCCAGATCCTTGGGTTTGCCTTGGCCTCGCCCAAGAAACAATCCTATCCCAACCCTCCAGGGCTTGCCGCCCTGGCATGCCCAATGCCCGATTGAAATCACGCCATAGGTCGGATGTTCGCCGAAATCGAAGCCTTCCACCACATGTTGAAGCCGCCAAGGCCCTACCCGTACCCCATGATCGTTCATCAGACGGAGCAACATTCCCAAACCCGATTGGAGTTCCCGGGTCGCTCCAGCCACCGCCCCCTCTGGTTCGAGTTGGCGGGCGGCTGCCCGCATTTCCAAATCCCAGAGTTCTCCCAAGCCCATGGACGCGTTTTCCACCGGGAATAAGCCGGGCGCCAAAGGCACTTCCAACTGAACCACCGACCGAACCTCTATCTCAGGATTGGTTTTATCCAATCGCCCGTCCCCCGGAGCCCCAATGATCCGGTTGGTTCCGGTATCGGAATGCGCCGTTTCGGCCATCTGCACGGCTTCATTCACGCTCTGGACCGCATTCGGACGGGTAAAGTCCGGTATGATTCCGGCATTTTCCACATGCCGCTCGAATCTGGCCTCTTCCTCCTGTCCAAAAACCAAGGCATCAAACAATTGACGGAATTGTTGAAGCATGTCACGCAATGTGGCTTCCGTCCTGGCGATCCGGTCGATTTGCTCCAATTGAAAAGGGAAACAGGCGGGGAGAAATGAGAAACACCCATGACTGGAATGCAAGGCGCGCAATCTGGCCTCAACCACCATGCGAACCAATTCGGGTGGGGGCGGGTCAAGGCGCAATGCTTGAATGGTTCCCTTACCTGGCAAATGCACAGGATTGGTCAACCTGTCACGCATGTACCCGTCCAAAGAGGGGACAAACCGGTTCCATAATCCGCGTTCGGCAAACAAAAGGAACCCGATGCCCTGCAACTGGTGCATGCATTGAACTATTCCGGCGAAAAAGCTTTCCGCGACCTTGTGGACATCCTCACCGCGACGGGCCAGCAGCAGGTCTTCCAATTGGTCGAAGGCGACGAAAACGGGAACCCGAACCTCCCGCAAAATCCCCAGCAAAGCCTTGAATAAGGACAAGACCAAATCCTGACGGCTCGGCCGGACATGGAAATCCAGTTCAGCGAAACCATAGGTCAAAAAGCTGGCCAAATCACTCTCATCACCCTTCAAAGCCACACCCGCCAAACCGCGAATGACGGCTGCCCTCATCATTCCCTGGGTGGAACGACCGCTGCTGGCGATCGCATGTCTGATCAAAACCTCCGCGGCCCGGTCCGGCGGAATACCAGCTTCGACACACAAGCCGGTCACGGTACCGGGCGTCAGGGTTCTGGTCTCACCTTGGGTCAATCGCCCGACCAACCAACCGCACCGTTCCTCTGCCTGTTGCGTCCCCAGACCGAGGGACCTCAGCCAACGCCCCAGCATGGGAGGGGGGAAAAACTCCACCTTTTCCTGGGTGGTCATTGAGGAAAGGGTTTGTGCCAAACTTCTAGCCACAACCAATTCGCAAATGCCAAGGAGGGGCCTTTCCCGGCCATGTCGACCACCACCCAACAAGGTATCAATCACCTGGAAGAACAAATATTCCAGGAAATCGGCATCCCTTTGGTAGGAACCTGGGGTCACCAAAAGGTGAATCCCGTTGTTTTTCCCGGATTCACCATGTTTTATCGAATGTAGGAGATGGGTTTTTCCCGCACCCTTGTTGCCAAGAATCGGGAGGACTTCCGCGGGAGAAGCATGGTTCGACCGGAATTGGTCAATCAGGGAGAGCAGCAAGCCCCTCTCACGGGAGTACAGTTCGGGCACATGGAATCGCCCGCAGGAATCATCGTCGCTGTTGCGGGCAAAGTGGTTGCGAAAGGGATTCCCCAAATGCCGAAAAACCTCCATGGCTTCCCGATAGGCAACGGGGTCCAGACCGGTTCCCTGCAACATTATCGCCATCCCCCGCCCTCCTGGCGTCCAGACCTTCGCCACAGAATTTCCCGCATCCATTTATTCAACAGGGCCCTTAAGGCTTACGTAGTAAGCAACCTCATGCCCCACAAGAAACGCAAACTCCGGCTCAGGAATGCTGTAAAGCGTCCCTGTCCAAGGGTGAAAAAGCACCTTGCCCTCCCGATGCAATTCCCGAAGGGCATCCTGAAAGGCGCCCGAAGTCAATTTTGGATGGGCATTTGAGCCAATTTGATGGAACAAGTTCGGGAGGCTGATGTCACAGGACGCTCCGGACATCCTTCCAGCTCCAGACAAGCCGGATGAAAGCACCTGAAGAATCAATTCCTTCAGGCTAAAGTCGCCACCGGGTGAAACCGTCCCACCTCCACCCGATCTGACAAGCATATTTTTGAGGGCGATTTCAAGGCGCTCCAAACGAGCCGAATTTTCCCGGATTTTCGCCATCAATACACGATCCTGATCCTTCCATTGCTCCAACTGACGCAGAAAATCATTCAGTACCGGAGCTCCCTGGTTTCGTAACCAGTCCCAACCTTTTTCGGTCAAGGAGGGAGGCGCGATCCCTTCGGCTGCAGGCTTTTCCAGAAGCATGTTTTCGGAGACATAAGCCTCGGCGGCCCTGCCGGCCTGGTTGGCGGGAAACAAAAGAGGCGACCTTTTCCCCGCCCCGGCAATATCCGGCGGGGTCAATGCCGCAGCGGTCAAGCCTTGACGCACCAAATCAGCGACCGGTTGCCTCATGCCAGGCTCCCGCCTCGATCATCTTTAAGGAAATCCAAGAAAAAGCGGGAATGAAACCCCCAAGGCCTGGCGGGACCCGGAAGGATAATACCCTTGGATCTGTTATCGGATATCGAGTGTTCGGCCCTGAACGGAGGCTCGGATTTGTTCCACACTACCGGCCAAAAAAACCAAAAGTGATTCAGGATCACGAAAAACTTTCAAGTTTTCCCTGTCTTTGGTTTTCAGAA
>JAFMJU010000405.1 GCA_017853285.1 Gemmataceae bacterium | reverse complement strand
CGGAAATCCGTGATTGGCTGCACACGCACCCGCCATCCCGAACCGGCGCAGTCCAGCAGGTGCCCGCCCCGCTTCCCGTCCGCGCTGATGAAATGCAGATGGTAGCCCGGGATGCCAACGCTTTTGGCGTACGCCGGTGTCCAAAATCCCACCAGCGTCCCTTCCAGTCCCGTGTGGGAAAACTCCGACTGCCGCGCCGCCGAATCCACCAGCCGTTCATGGCCCTCCGATTTGCACACCGCCCGCAGGCCAACCTGCTCAAACACCCCGTCCACCTGGATGGCGAAAAACAGGTTATCCGTATCGCGCAAGCTGTCGAGGAATCCGGTGAGTTCTCCGACGGTTCGGATTGCCGGCGCTTCTGCTGGTTTTTGAGGCTGGAAGCGGGTCACCACGGCAAAGGGCACCTTGCCATGTGGATCCGCCTCCACCACGGTCCCGTCCCCCCGCGCCTGGAAGCATTTCCCGTCCAGCACCACCATTTCCCCGTCCAGCGCGTCAAAGGTTCCCAACCCGAAGTCCCCATGCTCCAGCAGATTGGCCACGGTCACCGATCCCCGGTACACCCCTTCCACCAAGGCACCCGCGGTGGATACCTGGTAAAGCGTCGCGTGCTCCAGTTGCAACGCGTCCGCCACCGCCCGGGTCACCAGATGGTCGATGCTGTCCCCGGTGGACCGGCACCTGTCCTCCAACGCCTCCAGAACCGACTGGGGCAACTGGCATCTGATCGTCGGCATGGCTGCGGATTCCCTTGGAGAACTTCCCCGCAGCATACCCCCAAATCGCCACCCCACCCACCCGTTTCACCCGGCCGCAACCCCGCGGCGGAACATCCCACCTACCGCTTCCGGATCGTCCCGGTCGCCTCGGCTACCGCCCCCAGCAACCCCTCCACCGGCGAACTCAGCCGCAGCGTGAACGCCAGGTCCGTGGTCATTGTGGAATCCGGCAGAATCGTCACCGGGATCGACTTTTTGGTCTCACCCGGGGCGAACGATAGCGTGCCAGTGGTGGCCGTGTAGTTCTTACCCGCCTTGGCCGTCCCATCCACGCTCGCGAAGTTCACCGTCACCGTCTGGGTGGAAGGCTGCGACAGCGAAACCTCGAAGAACGCGGTCACCTTCCCGTCCGTCGCCGTGCTCATCGCGAACTGCATCGGCTTGATCAGGTCCAACTTGTCCTGACGCACCGTCCTCCAGTCATCCGCCAATATCCCTCCCGTGTCGCCCGAATTCGGGTTCCACGACCAATAGGTCCAACTCGGCCCCTGCTGCCCGGCGGGCAAGGTCCCCCCGGTGATGCCCCCCTGCATGTATTTCACCAGCGCGTTCAGCCACAGCTTGTCGCTGGCGGAATCCAGCTTCGTGCCAAACTCGCCCACCAGCACCGGGGCGATGTTGTTCTTGAACAGATACCCCCAGTTCTTGTCCCAGATCGCCGGCAGGTTGTCCGGGTAATTCGGCTGGCTGAACCACGACTGCGGATACACCGACGCCGGATAGTCATGGGTCGAGTAGACCAGCCGGTTGGCCACCGCAAGCCGCACCGGGCTGGCCCCCGCGTTCGACAGGTTCCCGCCCCACCAGTAGTTGCCCGAGGATCCCGATTCGATCCCCTCCACAATGACCAGCCACTTGGGGTTCACCGCCAAAATGGCGTTGCCCGCCCGCTCCGCCGCCAGCCGCCAGTCGGTCAGGGCGTTGCCATCCCCCCAGGTCGCCTGCCCGTGCGGCTCGTTGTGCAGGTCCGCGCCGATCACCGTCGGGTTCCCCGCGTAACGCGCCGCCAGCATCTTCCAGTCCGAGATGAACCGCGATTCCGGGTAGGCCGCCGTGTACCACAGCCCCGAACCCTCCGTGCCAGCCCCCGCGCCCGAGCGGTGATGATCCAGGAAGATCCTCAGGCCGATCTTTCCCGCGTAGGCCACGATCTTGTCCAGCACCTGCAAGCCGTTAAGCCCCTGCAGGTCCCGGTTCTTGCTGAAGTCGATGCCGTTGGGCACGCTGCCCGCGTCGAACAACTGGTTGGAAAACGGCAGGCGGATCGTGTTGAAACCCGTCTGCTTCATCTGGTCCATCATTTCCTGGTAGCCGCGCGTCCACAGCCCATGCGGCGCGTAGTTGGTCCCCTCCATGCCGAACCAGTTCACGCCGCTCAGCCGCACCACCTGGCCGTTGGCGTCCACGATCTGGTTCCCAGCCGTGCTGAAATAACCCGGCGCGCTCCCGCTCGAGGGAACACCCACCTGCACGCTCGTGCCCCCGATGGTGATGGTGGGAGGCGTCGTGGGCGTGCCAGGCGTCCCCGGCTGCGACCCGCCGGCCCCGTTGAAGGTCGAGGTGATGGATGCCCCGTTCAGGGTCCAGTTGGTCGGCCCCGCCTTCACATTCCCCGGGCTGCCGGAAAACCCGAACGACACCATTCCACCAGGCTGGATGCTCGCGTTGTACCCGGCGTCTTGCAGCGTGAACCGGGTGCCGCTTTGGGCGGCCACCTGCGCGTTCCAGATGTTGGTGATGGCGTACGGGAAATCGAATCCCAGTTTCCACCCGCTGATGGCCGCCGTCCCGGTGTTCGTCACCGTCACCTTGGCCGTGAAGCCGGCCCCCCAGTCATCGGTGATGGTCAGGTCACCCTTGGCTACCCCCACGGGCTGCACGGGCCCGATGTCATCGTTCAAAACCGTGATGGCGGCGCTGCCTCGGGCAATGGTCGCTCCGCTGGCCCCACTCAGGTTCAGCGAGAACACCTCATCCGGTTCCACCACCTTGTCTCCACGGATGGTCAGGGACACGGTCTTCTTGGTCTCGCCCGGTGCGAAGGTCAGGCTGCCGCTGGCCGCGGTGTAATCCGTTCCCGCCTTGGCCGTCCCATCGGCCGTGGAGAATGCCACCGTGACTGGCGAGGCCACCGCCGCTGACAGGGTTACCGTCAACGCCACGGTTTTGGACCCCGTGTCACCCTCCGTGACCGCTATATCCGCAAGGGAAAGGTTCGGCAGGGGGACCGTGCCCGCCCCGTCCCAGGTCACCCGCACATTCAACGGCTTGTCCCCGGGTAGCCCACCGGCCCCCAGGAAGCCGATATCGGCGCTGGCCCCGGGTTGCAGGGTTCCGTTGTAGGCCTCCGGAACAATCACATAGTGTTGCCCCACCTTGGACGCCACCTTGCCGTTCCACATCGAGGAAATGTCGCGGTTGTAGTCGAACTCCACCTTCCAGTTCACCATCGGCGTCTTCTGGTCGTTGGTGAGCAACCCATGCGCCTGGAATCCTGACCCCCAATCACTGTCCAACCCGTAAACAAAAGCCGGGGTCAGCCTGGCCTCCAAATCTTCCAACCCTGGCCTTTGCCAATGCGCACCGCGCCGGGCGTCCCGCCCCGGCAACCCAAGGCATGAACCAAAACCCCTGAAACGCACAGGAAGGAAATTCCACATGACCTGATCCTCGTCTGCGATGGTGAGGGTGGGCTTTCAGGAACCTGGCGAACCTCGTGCCAAGGTTCCGCAAAACCCTAGGTCACTAAGTCAGTCATGACAAATCAAAAGCAATTCTTTTTTATCTTAAATTAAATATATAAGTTAAATGTATTTCTTATTAAACCTTATTTTATCTATATTTAATGAAAAATACTTCCTTCTTGAATCGATATGCAATCAAAAAATTCACTAGCAGGCCTTACGGTTGTACTGTGTTCACAAGCTATCTTATTTTACCTTTTGCTACAGAATAATTTAGGTCTCGTTTACAACCCAGTGTTCGCAAAATGACCAAATGGATGCATTTTTTCGAGGTATCAGCTGCAAGGCTGGACACCATCCTGAGAATCACCTCTTGACCGGTGCATACCTCCCAATGGCTGAA
>JAFMJU010000404.1 GCA_017853285.1 Gemmataceae bacterium | reverse complement strand
TGTTTGTTGTTTGGCTCAGTAGAAATTGCAATTTGTCTGGATGGTGGGTGGCCAGGTCGTTGACTTCCCAGCGGTCCATAGGGAATTCGAATAATCGCGCGGAGCCTGAACTATCCACAACCAGGCTCCATTCGTTGGTCCTGCAGGCAACTGCCTTGCCCGTCCCTGAGGTGACTACGGATGGGTTTCCTGGTTCCCTGGGGCCGTCCCAACATTTTTCCAGCAAGCCGTGGGGGGATTTTGGGTCTCCCAGAAGGAGTTCCGTCAGGTCTTTGTCTGAGACTAAGGCGTGGTGCCTTAGGGAATTCGATTCCCGTGTTGGGTGACACCAAATTAGGGGCACATTCACAGTGTCAAGCCAAGGCTCCGACCCGCCATGCCCATGAAAGCCTTTCTCACCTAGCGCGATTCCCAAGTCCGATGTGAGCAGGATATGGGTCTCCGGAGTTTGGTGCTCCGCCAAAAAATCCAGAATGATCCCCAGTTTTTTGTCTAATGAAGCAATGGCTGCCGCATGAGTCAGAAGGAGGTTTCTCCTGATTGGCGGATGTTCTTTGTTGACGGGCATCTCCCGGGGCAGGGGCTCAAACCATGGTTTTGGATCATTCTCGTGGGGCGTTGTTCCGGTGCCTTCAGTCGCGACTTTTTGTTCTGAGTCGAACCAAGCATCATCTTCATTGGTTGCTTCAGCGGATTGGTTTGGAAAGTAAGCGTCCAAATCTTCCTGTTCCGGTTTCCACGGGGGGACCGCGTCATTCAATTCAATGACGAGCAAACCGGCTTGTATTTCGGCAACCCTGCGCCAAATGATTTTCAGCCAATTCTGAAAGCAGGATATTTTTTCTGCTGGGGGTTCAACAAGGTGCAGTTTTTTGCATTGGGAAGCGAAAGTGGGAGAGTCACCTGACCAGCACCATGCATTTTGACGCTGTGCCAGTTGAATGCCCCAAATTTCAGGCTGCGTGTTTTCTCGCAAAAAATTATCAAAAACCAATGATTGGCTGGCGATCCTGTCAAAATTGGGGGTCAATGACCAAGCTGCCCCATGACAACCCAATCTGGAAACTTGCAAGCCACGAGCCAAAATCACAACGAACGGCATGGGGGTATCAACACCTTGCGAAACTGGAAGTGTCCATGGCCTAGGTAGGGCAATTGACCTTTGATTTGCGCCCGTATCAATTTCAAGCTTCTGCAAAACTGAACCAAGAACCCTATCATAAAATTACGATTGTGTTGCAGAGATCTCTGAAACCATCGAAAAATTTCCCAGTTGTGTGGTTGGCAGGTCTGGAGTTTGAGATGGGTAAAACCGGCATGGGGTACAAGCAAGCGGTCGATCTGCCCAGGATCCAGGCTGCTGTAAGGGAGATCCTCCTGGCGGTTGGGGAAGATCCGGACCGGGAAGGATTGTTGGAAACCCCTGCCCGGGTGGCGCGAATGTATGCGGAGGTGTTCAGTGGATTGAGGGAAGATCCCAAGGTCCACTTGGCCAAAACATTCAATGAAAAATATGACGAGATTGTTTTAGTAAAGGATATAAGGTTCTCTAGCTGCTGTGAGCATCACTTGCTTCCGTTTCATGGGAAAACCCATATTGGCTATCTTCCCAATGGAAAGATTGTTGGCCTGAGCAAATTGGCAAGGACTGTGGATGTGATTGCACGGCGTCCCCAAGTCCAAGAAAGGATGACTGAGAATTTGGCGGATTTGCTCATGGATGAGCTAGGGGCAAAAGCGGTGGGTGTGGTGGTTGAGGCCACACATTCTTGCATGACTATGCGAGGGGTTCGAAAACCGGGTAGCTTATGTACCACCAGCGCCATGCGAGGTACTTTCCGGGCTAATCAGGCGTCTCGTGTTGAGTTGCTCTCATTGATTTATGGGGGCAAAATTTAGTCAATCACGACCGAGTGTTTGTTCCCATGTCGGGCAACCAAGGTTCACCATGCTGGACGAACTGCAGGAATTGCTTGACGGCACATTACATATTGATTTGCCTACTCGTCTGCTTTTTTGCCGCGACGGCAGCACGGGCCGCCAGGTACCGTCCGGTGTTTTCAGGCCCGCAAGCAAGGCTGACTTACGGAAGTTAGTACCTTTGGCCTCTGCCCGCCAGATTCCCTTATCAGTTCGTGGTGGTGGGACAGGCAAAAGTGGTGGGTGCCTGACCGGGGGGTTGGTGGTTGATCTGGGAGCTACCCTGAATCGGGTCACGTATGACCCGGAAACCAAATCTGTCGAGGTTGACGCTGGGGCCACGGTTGCTGCCATTGAGCAAATCTTGAATCCGATGGGGAGGACGCTTGGATTTCCGCCCGAATGGCGGCCAAGAAGTGTTGGAGGGATTTTCGCCTCCACATCCCCCGATTACACGCCCGGTCCCTGGAGGGACCTTTTTCAGTCCCTTCTATCGGGGAATTTTTTATTTTCAGAGGGAATGGTTTTAAATTTTGGTAATGCTCCCGGGCCAAATCAGGGTTTGGAGGATGCCCCTGAATCTTGGTCCCAACGGATTGCCATGATGGAATCCGCTTCCAGAGAGTGGGTGAAAAACCGAAAGGTCTGGCCAGGATTGCCAGGGCCCCGGTTCAATCCGGTGGTGAAAAAACAGACTGAAAAAGGGGCGGGGGTTCTAGCCGGAGGCTTGGGAAGAACAGGTGTCTTGCTGGATGCCCGTTTGGAGACTTTGGAGCTAGACCGGCGTTTTTCCGCCGGATTGGTGGCGTTTGGGGATTTAGTTTCCGCCTTGGATTTTCTTGCCAATGCGGTGCGAGAGCATGGGGTTGCGGCCACGCTTTTCGAAAGGCGCCAGGTGCGAAGTGCGCTCCAATTTTTTCGTGAACCATGGCTCGATTGGGCTGACGAAGCCGGAGAGTGGGTGGCTTTGCTCGGCGCGCCGCCGGGTGTTTTTTCCGATTGGCATTTTCTTAAATCGGTGCCATCCCAACGCAGGTGGGAGGCTGCAGGGGAATCATTCCACAGCCGTGTGCGCTTTGTGATGGAGTCAGGATTGGTTCGCGGTGCCGATGTGCTTTCGCGCGCCAATATCGGGGATTTGTTTGTTCCGATCGCGGATTTGGAAAAGGCCCTGGATCAGATTCGGGAGGAACTGTCGCGATCGCGTCTCGTTGCAACCCTGATGGTACATGTCGAAAGGGGCCAAATAGAGATCTTTCCCTTGGGTTCCGGGAATGAACAGAAACCCGAAATTCCTGCTGAAAAAGTGTTGGACTCGGTGGGAATGAGGGTGGCCCAGTCTATTTTGGCTATGGGTGGATCTATCGGCCTGGAATTTGGTTTGGGCAGGACGCGCAGGAACTGGTGGAAACTGTTGCCGCCCCAGTGGCTTCAATATCAGGAGGATTTGCAAAAAATTCTGGATCCCTGTGCGGTTTTTGAAACTTCAGAAGGCGATACCCCGGGAGAAACAGTTCCGCCCCAACAAGATTCAATTCCGGTTGACCAAGTTGCTGACCTGTCAAGTTTGTCTGGTTGTTACGGATGTGGACAGTGTCGAGGAACCGATCTGTCCCAGCGGATTTGTCCAGGTTTTTCGGCGACAGGGTTGGAAGAAGCCACACCCAGGGCAAAGGCAATGCTTGCGGAGGCGTTTGCAAGGGGCGAATTGGAACCAGAGCAAAGTTTGGGTGAAAAAGTCCAGCAAGTGGCTTCCTGGTGCGTTCAATGCCGGATGTGCGACCAAGGTTGCCCTGCCGGCTTGAAAGTCCCGGAATGGTCCCAAAAATTAGCTGAAGCCCAATTCGTTGCTGAGGGCGGCTCTTGGTCTGGTTGGTTGCTAGCCCAAGCGGATCGTTTGGGGCCTTGGCTGTCCCAGGTTGCACCTTTTGTAAACCGATTGCTTCGTTTTG
>JAFMJU010000403.1 GCA_017853285.1 Gemmataceae bacterium | reverse complement strand
GAGCCCGCCCGATTCAGAAGATGACAAGCAGTAAATTGAAGTTAATTTGCCTTCCCCTCACTCCACCCCAACCACCTCGCCCCCAGCGCGGGTGCTGAAGGCCGTCAACACCGCCACCGGGGTGGACGGCTGGAACATCCGCACCGATCCGTCCGCCAGGGCGAAATTCACCCCGCCCGCGTGCTGGCTGCCGAAAGCTCCGGCCCGGGCGTCCATCAATGGTTCGATCTCCCCCCAGGGAATCGGCGTGGGCGGGGTCGGTGTTTGGCCCGGCGGCGGGGGCGGGGGAGGGGTGTAGCCCCGGATCATCGGCGAATTGAGCAGCGTGTAACCCGAATGGGTGATCTGGCTGATCGCCAATGGGCCTGAAGGGCACAGGGCCCGCGTGGTCGCGAACGGCTGGATGGGGATGCCCGGTTTCGGTTGCAGCGGGGCGATCATCCAACTGTCCCACGCCGGGTCGTAATGGGTCCGCTCCCCCATCAGCCAGGTGTTGCTGGTCCCATCCAGGATGTCGGTCAAACGCACGGGCTGGTTGCCCGGATAGGGTTTGGCCAGGGCGCCGGTCTCGAAGAATATCCCGTCCGCCTTGTTATCCTTCCAGGGCAGCACCCGGCTACCACCGTTGCCACCGTAGCTGCTCAGGGCCGAGACCCAGAGTCCGGGCAGAATGTCGTAGGGATTGGTCGGCATCGACACGGTCGGGCAGACCAGGGTTTTCACCACGGTCCGGGCGGGGCCGCCCACCGTCATGTTGGTGGCCGGATCCCCCCAGTTCCAGGCCGTGTACATCGCGGTCTGCTCGATGTGGGGCAACAGGTAGACCAGAAAACTGGCCTGGCGTCCCGGGTCGCGGGAATAGCCGGGCGGCAGCTTGCCATCGGTGTCGTGGTGGTTGTGGCAGGCCATGGCCAGTTGCTTCAGGTTGTTCTGGCAGCTCATCCGGTTGGCCGCCTCGCGCACCTTCTGCACCGCGGGCACCAGCAGACCCACCAGCACCGCGATGATCGCGATCACCACCAAAAGCTCGATCAGGGTGAAACCGCCGCGTCGTTGCATGGCATGACCCCTGGGTTGGATTGCTATATAACCATAGCCCCAAAAGCCTCCAAGGCAAAATCAGAGGGAAGGGAAACCCCAGCAAACCATGCCGGTTAATCGGGCCGGGAAAGAAAAAGGGCCCGGCGACTATCCTGTCGCCGGGCCCCGATTGGGCCATTCCGTCAGCCCGTGGTCGGAAAGACGCGTGATGGCCTGCTTATTTCAGTTCCTTCACTTCCACCTTCTTGATCCACACCTTCGAGCCCGGGTCGTGCTGCTGGATGGCGAAATGCCCCTTCAGGAACAGTTGCTTCGGGTTGTCGATGTCGCGGTCCACGGTCACCTTGTCGTTCACCTTGATGGTGATGTGCTTGCCCTTGGCGGTCACTTCCTGCACGAACCAGGTGTCCGGGGGAACCAGGATGTCGGTGACGATGGGCCCCAGCGAGTAGAGGCTGCCGGTCTTCACGCGGTCGCCGCCGGTGGAGTTGATCTGGGCCTCGTAGCCGTCAACGCCGCTCACGGGGAAGGCCTTCTTGAACTTGGTGCGGAAATACTGGCCGCTGTTGCCCTTGTCGGAAATCTTGACATGCAGGCGATAGACAAAGTCGGTGTAGTCGTCGCGCTCGGTGAACAGGTGGCCGGCGGGGCCGCTGCCCACGATCATGCCGTCTTCCACCTTCCACACGGCCTTGTCGTCGGGGTGGGTCTTCCAGCCCGTCAGGTCCTTGCCGTTGAACAGTTGGGTGAAACCTTCGCTGTCCTGGGCCATGGCGGGTACCACGCTCAGGCAGACGGCGCACAGCGCCAGCCAAAACCGCTTCATCATGGGAGGGCAATCCTTCCTGGCGGGCCCGCGCCGGTCGCCCCCAGGCGTTCGGCCGATCTCCGCTTGCAGGCCCCATGGTACCCGAAAAATTCGGGTCAACAACCATGAAAAACGCTCATCCGGGCCTTGCTTTCCTGTTACAGTGTCCTCCTGCCCCATTTCCTTTTTCCCTCCTGGTTTGGAGCCCGCCCCCATGCGTTCCTTCCTTGCCGTTTCCCGTGTTTTTGGCGTTTGCGCCGCCGCGGCGCTTTGCCTGGTTTCCCTCAAGGCCGAGCCCCCCAAAAAGGATGCACCGCCCGTTCCCAAGGACCAGATGACCCGCCTCGATGACGGCACCTCCCTGAAGGGCTGGCATGTCAGCGCCAAATCCGGACACTCCGGCACCAGCAAGAACAAGTCGGGCGGCAAGTGGGAGGTGGTCGATGGCGCCATCACCGGCTCCCAGGACATCCCCGGCAACGGCGGCCTCGTGCTCACCGATGAGCAGTTCGGTGATTTCGAGGTCCGCATCGAGATGAGGAACGACTACGGCCCCGACAGCGGCCTCTTCCTGCGCAGCACCGAGAGGGGCCAGGCCTACCAGGCCATGATCGACTACCACGACAACGGCAACCTGATGGGCGTCTACGGCGAGGGCCTCTCGGGTGGCATCCACCGCCGCAACTTCTCCTTCAAGGGCCCGGTCACCAGCATCGTGGTGGACCAGAAGGCCGACTTCAAAGCCCCCTTCGACGCGAAGCAATGGCCCGAGCTGTGGAAGGCCGATGAGTGGAACGAGCTCCGCGCCCGCATCATCGGCAACCCGCCCACCGTCACCACCTGGATCAACGGCGTGAAGACGATGGAATTCACCGACACCGAGAAGCGCCATCCCGACAAGGGCTCCATCGGCCTGCAGGTGCACGGCGGCGGCGACTACACCAAGCAGTTCGTCCGCTACCGCGACATCCGCGTCAAGAAGTTCGACTGATCCCATGACCAGCCAGCCGACCGACACCATCGACAAGTCAGCGGGCACCGGGGCCAGGTACGCCGCCCTGGCCGCGGCCCTGTTGGGCTGGCTGTTCGACGGGTTTGAGATGGGCCTGTTCCCGGTCATCTCGCGCCCGGCGCTGATGGATCTGCTCGGCTACACCGGCCAGGCGATGACCCCCGAAAGGGAAGGGGCGGTGGGGGCCTTCAACGGCATCATCATCGCCGCCTTCCTGGTGGGCGCCGCCACGGGCGGCGTGCTGTTCGGCTGGCTGGGCGACAAGCTCGGCCGCGTCCGCGCCATGGCGCTCAGCATCCTCACCTATGCCGGCGTCAGCGGCTTGGGGGCCTTTGTCGGCCTGACCGGCCTCGAGTCGGTCATCCCCGGCGCCTGGCAGATGGTCGCGGTCCGCTTCATCGCCGCCCTGGGCATGGGCGGGGAATGGGCGCTCGGCGTCTCGCTGGTGATGGAGCTGTGGGGCGACCGGTCCCGCGCCTTGCTGGCTGGTCTGATCGGCGCCGCCGCCAATGTCGGCTATGTGTTGGTGGCGCTTTTGAGCTTGGGCATTGGCCAACTGAAAGATCTGTTGGGTGGTTTTGACCTTTCCCCCTCGTGGGTGGAGTGGCGGCTGCTGATGCTGATGGGTGTGCTGCCGGCGATACTCACCTTTGTCATTCGCCTGTTCGTGCCCGAGTCCCACCGGTGGGAGGCCGAGAAGGCCACCGGTTCCACCACCGCCTGGAGCGGGGTGGACCTGCTGGGGGTGCTGGTGGGCTCGGTCGCCGGCCTGGGCATTCTGGGCGTGTGGGCCGACAACGGCTGGGGCTACGGCACCCGCCTGCTGGTCACACTGCCGCTCTTGGCCGTGGTGGTGGCCGGGTACCTCTACCCGGTCCATGCTTTTGAGAGACGGTTGGCTGGCCGGGGCGAAATCCTGAAGCGTAGCGCCATCCCGCGCATGGTGCTGGGGGCCTGCCTTTCCGGCGTGCCCTTGCTGGGCACCTGGGCTAGCGTGCAGTGGGCCCCCACCTGGGCG
>JAFMJU010000402.1 GCA_017853285.1 Gemmataceae bacterium | reverse complement strand
GGGCCACCCCCGCTGAACTCCCGGCAAGAAAATGGTCGCCGGCGGCCAGTTCACCACTGTCGGCGATGCCCAGGCCGTCACCTCCCGCTACCTCGCCCGCCATCCCGAATTCACCGCCACCTTCCCCTACGATGGCCTCATCATTCCCGCCCTCATCGACTCCAAATATGCCCGTGAGATGAACCTCCCCGCCCAGGACAACTTCCTCCACGGCGTCGTCTGGAACGCCACACGCATCCCCCCCGCCGCCATCGATGCCATCGCCGCCGACCTCAACTCCGTCCGCTGGCGCGGCCTCACCGACAACTTCCTCAACTACTCCATGATCGATGCCACCCGCGGCCGCTTCATGCCCGACTTCACCAACGACAACGACTGGGCCATCCTCGAGCACAACGCCCGCCAGGCCGCCCGCCTCTGCCGCACAGCCGGCCTCAAGGGCTTCTGGCTCGACACCGAGCAATACGGCAACTACCGCTGGCGCACCGAGTCGGGCGTCCCCGAGTTCGACCCCAAACGCCCCACCAACCTCAAGTTCCCCCTGGGCAAGGACACCCCCGAGGTGCTCCGTAAGCGCGGTGCCCAATGGATCCGCGCCGTCCAGGATGAACTGCCCGGCGTCCGCATCCTCATCACCTTCGCCTGGTCGCCCGATGCCAACGAGTACGGCCCCATCCAGGGAGCCAACGGCTTCCTCAACGGCATCCTCGACGGCATCCAGAAGCCCGGCCAACTCATCCACGGCTACGAGAACACCTTCTACTTCGGCCAGGGCCCCGGCACCAAGCACACCCGCGAGGGCTTTCCCGGCGGCCGCGACAAATTCGTCGACACCCGCGCCAAGATCCGCCAATGGCGCGGCTTCAGCTCCAATCCATCCAAATACGACTCCTTCCTCCGCACCGGCATGGCCGCCTGGATCGAGGACGATCCCTGGGCCCTGTGGGATGGCTGGCCCTCCGGCGGCCCCGAATCCTTCTGGTCCAACCTGCCCCTCGCCCTCGCCCACAGCGACGAGTATGTCTGGGTCTGGTCCGAGCACACCCGCTACCGCCAGTCACCCCCAGGCCCGGTCAACCCGTTCCTCGCCGCGCTGCGCAACCGCACCTTCAACACCGGGCAGGAGCAAGTCCCCTCCCTCAGCGAAGACTTCCACACCGATCCGCTGCAAAACGGCTGGCACTTCGATTTCGACATGCTCGCCATCGCCGGCGCCAAAAAACCCGGGCACCAGGTCCCGCTCATGAGCACCGAAAACATGCCCTACCGTTGGGATCCGTCGGCCAAGGCTCTCGCGGTGCAAAGCCAACCACCCATCCGCCAGCGCCGCCGCTTCGCCAGGCCCATCACAAGCCCTGCCACCGCCAAACCGTGGAACGCCTCCATCCACTTCCAGGTGGAGCAGTTCGGCTCCAACCCCGAAAATCCCCTGCTGCTCGGCCTCTTCACGGCCGACCAACCAGCCGGCCGCGACTCCCTCACCCTGCGCCTCAATGGACCCGATACCACCACCCTGGTCCTCGACCGGGCCGGCCAAACCCGTCAGGTGCCCGTTCAACTCCCCGGCGGGCTCCGCCCCGGGCAGCCCTATGCCCTCTCCTGCCAACTGCAACCCGCCAGCCAATCATCCCCTGCCACGCTCACGCTCTCGCTGTCCGAGTCAACCGGCACCACAGTCAAACCCCTCTTCCAAACCAGCCTGGCGCTCCCGGGCTCCAATTCCTTGCCCGCGTTCGATGAAATCGCCGTCGCGCTCTGGGAATCCCCTTCGGTCCCAACCGCCCCGGCCACACCAGCCACCGAAAAACCATCCAGGCTCCTCGTCCAACGGGTCCAATTGAAACCAGCCCCTTAATCCGGGCCCCGCTCCGTGGTAGGCTCCGGTGGCACCCGCTTCCACCGGAGTCCCGCCATGTCACGCTGCCTAGCCCTCCTGTTGGCCCCGCTGCTTGCCTGCGCGCCCCTGTCAGCCCAGGAAACCCGCCGTCCCAACATCATCGTCATCGTCGGCGACGACATGGGCTACGCCGATGTCGGCTTCCACGGCTGCGCCGACATCCCCACCCCGCATCTCGATGCCCTGGCCAAATCCGGCACCCGCTGCACCAGCGGCTATGTCAGCGGCCCCTACTGCTCCCCCACACGCGCCGGCCTGCTCACCGGCAAATACCAGACCCGCTTCGGCCACGAGTTCAATCCTGGCAACGGCCCCAAACAGGGCCTGCCCCTCACCGAAAAAACCCTGGCCAACCTTCTGAAGGCCGCAGGCTACCGCACCGCCCTCATCGGCAAATGGCACCTCGGCTCCTCCGCGGATCACCATCCCCAAAAGCGCGGCTTCGACGAGTTCTACGGCTTCCTCGGCGGCGCCCATGATTACTTCCAGCCCAAAGGGGTTTTCCGGGGAACAGACCCCGCCGGCAAGCGGGACGAAAACCCCTACCTCACCGACAGCCTCGCCCGTGAATCGGTCGACTTCATCACCCGCAACAAAAACAATCCCTTCTTCCTCTACCTCGCCTTCAACGCCGTCCACACACCCCTGCAGGCCGATGAGGCCCGCCTGAAAAAATACGCCGCTATTGCCGATCCCAAACGCCGCACCTACGCCGCCATGATGAGCGCCATGGACGATGCCATCGGCACCGTCACCTCCCGCCTCAAGGACTCCGGCCTCGACAAGAACACCCTCGTCTTCTTCTTCAGCGACAACGGCGGCCCCACCATGCCGGGCACCACCCTCAACGGCTCTATCAACAAACCCCTGCGCGGCTCCAAGCGCACCACGCTCGAGGGCGGCGTCCGCGTCCCGTTCCTCGCCGCCTGGCCCGGCGTCATCCCCGCCGGCGCCGTCTACGATCCACCCGTCATCCAGCTCGACATCCTCCCCACCGCCCTCGCCGCCGCAGGCGTCGCCCCCCCGCCCGACTCCAAACTCGATGGCGTCAACCTGCTCCCCCACCTCCAGGGCAAGGAGGCCGCCGCGCCCCACCCCGCCCTCCACTGGCGCTTCGGCAAGCAGATGGCCATCCGCCAGGGCGACTGGAAACTCGTCCGCCACGACCTCGCCGCCGAAGGCGCCAAGGGAGTTTCCCCCACCCGCCTCTACCACCTCAAGAACGACCCCGGCGAATCCACCGATCTGTCCGAAAAACACCCCGACAAGGTGCAGGAACTTCAAACGGCTTGGGATGCCTGGAACCAAGGCAACACCCAGCCCCTTTGGGGCAGCGGCCTGAAGGAGTGACACCCAATGAATCCTCTTTACCGCGCAGTCTTCCTACTCCTCCTCTGCGCCACGCTCCCGTCCAAGGTCATTCACGCCCAACCCCAGGCACCCGTCACCTCCTGGGCCCGCGTCGACCAACCGCTCACCATCCCGGCATCCCAAGCCCCCGCACTCGGAACCGGCGATTTCACCCTGACGATGTGGCTCAAGGCCGATGACACGGGCGACCTCCCCACCGGCGACCTGCTCTCCCGCTACGATCCCGCCACCCGCCGCGGCTTCCACCTCACGCTGAAGACCAGCAGCGGCGTCACCTCCAGCCAGGCCAACCGCCGCCACCTGCAGTTCGGCATCGACAACAACCAAGCTTCCCCCTGGACCGACTGCGGGCGCCCCGGCAAGGCCCTCCTTGCCTTCGCCCTCGCCACCTTCCAGGGCTTGCTCTACGCCGGCACCTGCGAGCCCGACCCGGGCCAATCCGGCCGCGTCTACCGCCACACCGGCGGCACCAACTGGGTCGACTGCGGCTCTCCCGATGGCTCCAACGCCGTCACCGCCCTGGCCGAGCACCAGGGCAAACTCTACGCCGGAACGGGCAAATACCTCCTCGCCGGCTCCAGCCTGCCCGAGTCACCCAACCAGACCCCCGGCGGCAGGAT
>JAFMJU010000401.1 GCA_017853285.1 Gemmataceae bacterium | reverse complement strand
GATCCGGCCACCTCGGCCTCGTCCCCGACCTTTTCAACACCCAACTTTTCCTTGTCCGACTCGTCGAAGACCACGGTGCCGGGTTCGGTCAGCGCCTCCGCCAGGTCGGGGTATCGCTCCAGGGCGGTGTTGCGCCCCATCGACCCCGGTTCCAGTCGGCTGCCGACCACCATGCACAGCTCCTGGCCGCCATCCTTGCGGGCCCAATAGGAAAAACCCTGCAGGAAGCCCTCCACCCGCTCGATGTCCGGGTGGCTGGCAAGCCGGGCAAGGGCCTGGCTCTCGCGAATGGGCCGGCCGAGGTCCACACCCAGCACCTTGGGCGCACCTAACCAGATGTCCGCTCGACTGTTATCGACCGGCATGCTGGTGATGGAGAACAAACCCAGCAACAATCCAAACTGGACACACCCCAACAGGGCGCAAAATGCCACTGCCAGGATGGCGGTGAGGTAGCGCTGGCGCTCGTGCCAAAGGGTGGTGAGTGCGTATGACATGGCAGGTCAGTATAGCACAGACCATACCCCCCCCCGGCAACGCCAACGGGGGGTCCGATGCCCAACTTTTCACCTGGGAAATGACATGGGCGCAGGTTGCGCCTGTCTGGAAAAATAGGATATCTAGCTAATCAGGATATGATAGGGGCCTGCCATCCTGGCAGGTCGCACAGCGAGGCATCGACGTAGGTGTGATGCCACAACTGGGTGGACACCACGCCGATCAATCCCATCTCCACCGAAAGCCGGGTGGCGTTGAACCTGCCAAGGGATTTGTACTTCTCCCGCCAGTGAGCCACCTTGGAAGGTTCGAAGTAACCCGTTTTGCGCAACGACTCCTCGGACAGGAGCTGCTCCACAAAGGTGGGCACGTTCTCCAGGTACAGCGAGTCGAAGGGCGCGCGGAACATTGCCTTCTGCCGCCAGGCAATGTTCTTGGGCAGCCAGCGTTCCGCCATCACCCGCAACAAATACTTCTCGGTGGTGCGTCGCAGTTTGTATTTGGGGTGGATGTCGGCCAGGAAGCGGAACACCTTCTCGTCGAGGAAGGGGTAACGCGCCTCCACGGAGTTGTGCATCGCGATCCGGTCGCCCTTGGCGTTGAGCAGCAGCCCCACCAGGTGGGCCCGGCCGGAGAGATACAGCTCGCGGTTGAGCGGGTGGTAGGTGTTCAACTTGGCCGTGGGCAGTTCCAGGTCCTGGTAGGGGTTATGGTCGAGGGCTAGCTCCAGCAACTCGGGGGAGAAGAGGCGCAGCTTCGACAAACCGACGATGCCATAAAAATCCAGCCAACCGTTGTGCCCGCCCACGCTGGCGCGGATGCTGGCCCGCTGGCTTTCCGGGTAACGCGGCCCGCCGCCCAGGATCATGGCCGCGTCCCGCAGCTTGTGCGACAGGGGCATCCCCGGCAGCAGGTCCATGAACCGGGTCATCTTGTGGATCTTGTGCCAGGGGTACCCGGCCAACCACTCGTCTGAACCCTCCCCGGTGAGCACCACCTTGTAGCCCCGGTCGTGCACGGCACGCGACAGCATCAACAGCGCCGCGCAGGAGGTATCGATAACCGGGCTTTCCGCCGCCGTCACCAGGTCGGGGTAGGTCTTCATCGCCTCGCCGGCGCCGAAATCGACCACATACGGGTCGCAGCCGACATGACGGGCCGTTTCCATGGCCCGGCTGGTCTCGTCCAGCGCCGGGTCGGTGATGCGGATGGTGAACGAGGGAATCGGCCGGCCCAACGCCTTGCTGGCCATGGCCACCACGATGCCCGAGTCCACGCCGCCGCTCAGGTAGCTGACCACCGGCACATCGGCGCGCAACCGCCGCTGGACCGAGTCATACAGGACCTTCTCGAATTCGTCGGCCAATTCGGGGATGGAGCCGATCCGTTCCTTGCCCTGCTCGGGGTACTCCAGGTCAAAGTAGGAGCGCCGCTCCACCAGGGCCGGCCGGTTGTCCGGCAGCCGGATGTCCAGGATCTGGCCCGGACGGAGAGCCTGGATGTTCTCGAAAACCGTCAGCGGCCCGGGCATGCTGAAAAAGGTGAAAAACCCGCTGATGCCGCGGCGGTTTGGCCGGGGCACGATCATGCCAGACGACAGGATCGCCTTGATCTCGCTGCCGAACAGCAGCCACTCGCCGTCCCCGTGCCGCACCCTGGCCCAGTACAACGGGCAGATGCCGAATTGGTCGCGGGCCAGCACCACCCTGTTGTTGCGGCTGTCGAACACGGCGAAGGCGAACTGGCCCTGCAGGCGGTCCACCAGGCGGTCCTGGTAATCCTCCCATAGGTGCGGGATCAGCTCGGTGTCGCAATGGGTACGGAAGGTGTGGCCGCGCCCCTCGAGTTCCGCCTTCAGCTCGGGGTAATCGTAAAACTCGCCGTTGAACACGGCATGGATGCTCTTGTCCTCGTTGGCCAACGGCTGCTTGCCGTCCGCCAGACCGACGATGCTCAACCGGCGGTTGGCGAAGCCGATCCCCGGGGCGAAGAAAAACCCGTCATCATCCGGACCGCGGTGGACAATCGCCTGCGCCATGGCCCGGACCCGCGCCTGTTCCACGGGGCGGCGCAATCCGGACAGGTCTATCATTCCCGCGATGCCGCACATGGGGCAGGGCTCCTCGGCTGGTTGGCTTGATTTAAATCCGGTCGCCCCGGGCTCAGGCTGCGGGCGCGTAGAGTTCACGCACCTTCGACGCCAGTTTCCGCCGGATCAGGCCCGGCATGAACCGCTGCACCATCAACATCCAGTAGCTATCCCGGCCTATCCAGGTCTCGCGCTTGTTCCGGACAAGCTGGTTCACCAGCGCCTTGGCCACCACCTCCGGCCGCATCCCCTCCTCGAATTTGAGTTGGGCCTTCCCGGTGGCCAGTCGGCAGTTCCGCAGGAAATCAGTGGCTGTCTTGCCCGGCAGGGAAAGCAGCACATCGATGCCAAACCGGGCATATTCGGTGCGCAGGCTCTCGGTTAAACCCACCAGCGCGGCCTTGCTGGCCGAGTACTCGGTCCAGGAGGGCAGCGCGCACCGACCACACCGGCTGGCGATGTTCATGATCGCCGGTTGATGCCCCTTCATCAGCACCGGGATGGCTTCCCGCATCAGTTCGGCCGGGGTGAAGAAATTGATCTCCATCATGTCACGGAAACCCTGTTCCGTGCCGTCGGCGAAATGGTTCCAGGACCCGAGGCCGGCGTTGTTGACCAACCCGTCCAGCCCGCCGAGCACTTCCACCGCGGAGCCGAGAACCGCCTTGCGATCCAACTCGTTGGTCAAATCCGCGGGTATAACGTGGGCTTCGCCTCCCGCGATCCGGACCGACTGGACCACAGCATCCAGCTTGTCTTCCGACCGAGCCGTCAAGGCCAGGCGGGCACCCGCCTTGGCCATTTCCAACGCGAACGCCTCCCCGATGCCTTGGGAAGCCCCGGTGACCAGCACCCGCCAACCGCGCAGTTCACGCCGCATGATCAACCTCACGAACCTGTCTGAAAACTCATCCCATATTCCAATCTTCTCCATTTTACCCCTGCATCGCCTTTAGCCCGGCATTATGAAGGCCTTACCCCCCGCATTCACCGGGCTACAGCCGGCCCAATCGTCATGGCTGGAATCCATGGAAAAAAAGTAGCCCGCGGATTCGGTGGAATCCGGCCAATCGGACGGGGAGAGCTACTGGCGTAGGCCCAACGGACCTCCAAACAGAAGGGGGCCACAACACCGTTGGACTGGGTTAAACTGGGTCAGATAAGAAGGGACCCCCCTTCCAGCCTTCCGTGAATCCGAAGTGGTGCACCGTTGGTTCAAGCTTTTTCCCTTTTCTCGCTTTCATTCCTGCATCCCAGCGGTAGGCTGAGGAGCAAAACCCCCATCGCCTTTCCCCTTCCCCTTGC
>JAFMJU010000400.1 GCA_017853285.1 Gemmataceae bacterium | reverse complement strand
TGTATCCAGTTGGCCGAGAGCGGTGATCAACTTGTCGCGCAGGGGTTTGTCGGCGAGCGCCTTGGCCAGGGCCTGGGGGCGGCCCTCGTCGTCCCTCAGGATTTGCGTGACATCCTTCAAGAGGTTGAACGGAGTGGCGACCTTGGGTTCCATCTTCCTGCCCTTGGCCCCGGTGAATCCGCGGATGGAGGCGAACATCTTGCGCACCTGCCCGATGTTGACCCAGACCGAATCGGCCAGGTTTTTGCCGAGCAGGGATTTCCAGACCAGGTCACCGTTGAGGCGTTCCCCTTGGGCGGTGGAGCGCTCGTTGTTGAGCCAATTCCGCCATTCCCCGGGCGTGGCGAAGACGGGGACCGGATCGTTGGCGGGGCTTTTTTCAATGGCCACCAAGGTTTCGGAGAGGGTTTTGCGGCCCTTGGACAGCGCCCTGGAAATGGCGGGGATGTCCCTGGGATCGAGCAGGATCAGTTTGGGGGAGGATTTGGGATCGGTGAGGGCCTGATCGATGAGCGTTGGTTTTTTGGCGACATCGGCGGCGGAGGCCAAGCTGGCTTGCAGGGATTCACCCAGCGAGACGGGTTGGCCCTTGGCCAGGCCGATGGCATCGGGAACCGAATCGATGGGTTTGGTTTGGGGCGGAGCCTTGCCCAGACGGGAGACCAGTTTGGAATCGGTGATCTTGCGGATGTCGGCGTCGTTCAGGTTGGCCTTGGTTTTCAGGGACTGGGTGAGATCGGCCAGGGTGGTGTCCCAGTCCTTCAGGGTGTTGAGGATACGGGCCTGCTCGAAGGCCTGATCGGCCTCGTTGCGAGCGGCCTGGAGGTCCTTGTCGTGATCGGCTTTCTGTTTGTCGAGTTTTGCCTGGCAATTTTTGTCGGCCAGGGCCTTGTCGCCGGCGGCCTGTTCCTGAAATTTTTTCAGATCGGCCAACTCTTTTGAGGATTCAGCCTGGGCGGCAGCGGCTGTTGCCGCCAATGAATTGGCACGGGAAACGAGGAAGACCGCCGGCAGCAGGCCGAGGAGCAGCCCCCCGATGCCGGCACCGGCGATGGCTAGCCAGGTGCGGGTCGGGCGGGCGGGGATGGCTGGCTGGGTGGTGTCTTCCTCTTGGGGGCGGCGAGCCCGGACGGGTGCCCGCGTGGTGGAGGAGGGGCGGTGGAGTGAGAATGTCTCGGGAGGTTTCTGGCCGCGGGCTTGCCAGACGAGCGGGTGATCGTCGGGAGCTTGCGAGGGAGATGTGAGATCGACCAGGCCGGGCTGGCGACGGAACTGGGTGGCCACGGGAGAATCGACACGGGCCCACCACCATCCGGGGGAACGGGTGACGGATGTGGCGCGCGTGTTGAAGGGGACCTGCCAGCGGTCGGCCACCGGAAGCAGGCAGAGTGCCTCGATGATGAGAGGTAGCGGATCGAGAATCGCGAGGGGGTACAGGACTGGAACGGGGGAGGCGTGATCGGCCGCGAGATGGCCGGCCCAGCCCGGATCGAAACCTTGGCGTTTCCACCGGTCGGCCCGGGATTCCCTGGGGAGGGGCGCGGGGGCTGCGGGTGAGGGGAGCCAGCGGGCCTCGCCGGTCCATTCGGTCTGCCAGGGGTGGTTTTTCAGGATGCTGGCGGGATCGACACGAGCGTCTGTGGCGAAGCTGAGGGCCACATGGTGGGCGATGTAATTGCTGCGACCGGTGTGGTCCGCCGGGGCGGGTTGCTGGCGGGACAAAACCAGCCAGGGACCGCCGGATGCGTTGACCACCCGGGCGCTCCAGGTGACTCCCGGGGTGGAATCTTCCAGATTGCTGATGCCCTGGAGCGCGAGACGGAGGCTTTCGGGCATGTCGCGCGTGGCGGCTGCCACCGCGTAGCCGGTGCCCCCGAAGAGGCCCTTGGGAATGCTGGTGTGGACCAGTTCGTGCATGGTGGACGACCTCCCGGATCGTTTGTGGGTTACTTGAGGTCTTCCGGATCGAAGTCGAAGTCTATGGGTGTGACCTTGGGGGCGGGTTCTGGTTTCGGTGCCGCCGGTGGCTTGGGCTCGGCGGGAGCGGAAATCGGCGGCGGGACCAGATTTTCGGCAGGGGGGCGTTTTTCCCTGGATTCCTTCCGTTCGGCTTTGGGGATGAGCTTGCTGACAAACCGGGCCAGGCCGTAGAGGAAGGGAACAGTGACCCATGCCGGGCGGATATCGCGGGGGCGGATGAATTCGACCGGCATGCCCGGGTCGCCGCCGGTGGCGGAGGGACGGAGAACGCCGGGGCGTGTTTCGGGGGTTTTACCCAAGGCGCTGACCGGCAGGTAGCGCACCTCGTGGCCGATGGCCTCGGCGGTTTGCACGAGGTTTGGGCAGAGGCGCATCAGCAGGGCGCGGAGCTGGTCGGAGGCGGATTCGATCCGTTCCATGTCGAGGCCGGCGACGGGGGCGCGAGAACCCTGGCGCAGGGGCTCGGCCATGTCGACCCCAGGCAGGAGCTGATGCCAGGCATCCCATTTGGAAACGAGGATGAGGAGTGGTGGCCAGGCGCTGCGGTCGCCGGAGCGCAACTGGTGCACACGGCGGGCTGCCTCGGCCAGGACCTCGTATTGACCGGTGACCTGTCGAGGGGGAGGGAGTGGGCCGCGCACCTGTTCCACTTCCTGAAGAAAGCGGCGGTCCTGCAGCGGGTCGAACACGAACAGGATGAAGCGGGCCTGGGCCAGGTGGGCGGTGACCTCCTCGGCGTGGGGATCTTGGCGGGTGGGGAGGTAGGATTCGCCGGCGTTGTCGTAGACGCAGAGGATGCGGTTGGCGCGCTGGGCGTGGGGGTCTTCGGCCTGGGGCACATGGGCGGGGTGGCCTGCGCGGGTCTCCAGACGGTAGCTGAAGGGGCGCGGGCGGTGCAGGACGAGCCCGCCATGGCGGACGGCGGCGAAGGTGCCCGCGGCGCCGGTGCCGAATTGGGTTTTGCGGATGAGTTCGGCGACATCGCGGGGGGTGTCGAGATCGCGCTGCTGGAAGAGGGCACGCTCGTACTCGAGGATGAGGGCGTTGCGCTCGGGGTCGGCGTCGAGCATGCCGAGCTTGAATCGTTCGCCGGTTACCGAGCGCAATTGGTGGATGGCGGAGCCGAGGAAATAGGACTTGCCGCTGGCGGGGGCCCCCACGACGGAGACGAACAGGGAGCGCATCTCGAGGAAATAACGGGGCAGGGCGAGGTGGCAGCGGGGGCAGGCGATTTCCGAGCAGGCCTGGCCACGGGCGTCGAGCGGGAAGCCGCGGGCGTCGAACCTGGAAGGCAGGAAGCGTTCCTGGGCATCGGGGCCCAGGCGGACATCCCCCAGCAGGCCGGGGTGGCGGGAGACCCAAACGGCGTCCGCCGGGTCGAACTCGCCCCAGCAGGACGGGCAGACGACTTCCTCGACCAGCACCGACATGCCTGATTTTCCCTTCCGGGCCGGGCCCCGACGGTGTTTTTTCACAAAGTCAAACGGTGAAACGGCTTAAAAAACCGGCTGCACCGTGAAATGTCTTACAGGACAGGTTCAGATCCCGGGTTTTTCAGGGCGGGAGTCTGGCATCGTATTCTAGACTTGTGGCTAAATACCCGCAATGAGCCGGGGGTTCCCGGTTGTCGGACGGGTGGGGGTGAGTGATGAGCATTCTGGGGATTGATATTGGCGGCAGCGGGGTGAAGGCCGGCGTGGTGACGCCGGAAGGCGAAATCTTGTTCCATGCCAAGGTGGATTTGGCCAAGGGGCAGAGCAAGGAGACGGCGCCGATTCTGGAAGCGGCCACCCGGGCGGGCAGGGAAGCGCTGGAGGGGGCAGCCGGCAAAGGGGTGCGGGCGACCGCGGTGGGAATTGGCGTGCCCGGGGTGGTGGACGCGAAAAATGGTGTGGTGGTTGCATCTGCCAATTT
>JAFMJU010000399.1 GCA_017853285.1 Gemmataceae bacterium | reverse complement strand
CAAAAGAAAAAAAGCCAAGAAACAGACTGAAAACACTTTTTGGCATGGAGGGTGTTGTGCCAGGGTAACAGGCCTTGGCATTAGAACGATTGGGCCCGGCCCAGCAGAGTTGGTTTGGGAAACGGGTCAGGTCAAAACAGCCTGATTGACTTCCCCCTCGTTGATGGTGGGCCGTTCGGGCCGGCCCTTGTGGCGGAAGATGACGCGGGTGTGATCGAGGCCCAGCAGGTGAAGGATGGTGGCGTGCAGGTCGCGCACATGCATGCGGTTGTCGTTGATGGCCCGCAGGCCCAGTTCGTCGGTTTCACCAACGGTTCGGCCGCCCTTCAGGCCGGCGCCAGCCATCCACATGCTGAAGCCCCAGGGATTGTGGTCGCGGCCATCGCCTTTCTCGCTCATGGGGGTGCGACCAAACTCGCCGCCCCATATGACCAGTGTGTCGTCCAGCAGGCCCCTTTGTTTCAGGTCGGTCAGCAGCCCGGCGATGGGCAGGTCCACTCCGGCGCACATGATCTCGTGGTTTTTTTCGATGTTGGCGTGGGCATCCCAGCGACTGCCGGCCCCGGAGTAGAGCTGGATGAAACGAACCCCGCGCTCCGCCAGACGGCGGGCGAGCAGACACATCTTTCCAAAGTTCGCGGTGGTTTTGCGATCGATACCATAGAGCCTTTTGGTGGCCTCGGTTTCCCCGGCTAGGTCGACGGCCTCGGGGGCTTCGGCCTGCAGACGGTAGGCCAATTCCTGGCTGGCGATGCGGGCAGCCAATTCATCCTTTTCCGCGCGGGCCTGGAGGTGGGCCTGGTTCAGGCCGGCGAGCAGGCGCCGCCGACGGGTGGACTGGTCGGGTGTGATAGCGGGGTCTGGTTCCAGGCCGGGCAGCGGTTTGGGACCGTTTTCCAGTTTGGTGCCCTGATACAGGCTGGGCATGAAGCCCGCGCCCCAGTTGCGCGGTCCGTTGGTCACCGCCGCGGATCCATCGGTCAGCACCACGTAGCCGGGCAGGTTATCCGCTTCGCTTCCCAGACCGTACAAGGTCCAGGCACCCAAGGAAGGCCTTCCCGCGAGGGGGGAACCGGTGTTCATCTGGCACACGCCGGCGGAATGGTTGATCGCATCGCACCAGAGGCCACGCAAAACCAGCAGGTCATCGGCCCGTTGGGCCATGTGGGGGATCCAGTCGCTGAACCAAAGCCCTCCCTTGCCGTGGCGACTCCATTTCCGTTTGCATTCCAGCAGGGGCGCCTCGGCGGTTCCCATCGAGGTGACCGGCGTGCCGAAACTTGCCGGCAATTTTTTGCCGGCCAACTGATTGAGCAGGGGTTTGGGATCCAGCAGGTCGAGGTGGCTGGGCCCGCCTTCCATGAACAGGAAGATCACCCGTTTGGCCCGGGGTTTCAGGTGACTCAAGGGGGCAGAAATCGCCGCCAGATCCCGGGTGAATCCGGAGGGGGCAGCCAAGGCCGCCGATGCCAAAGCGCCAAAGCCCAAGCCGGCATCCCACAGCCAGCGCCGGCGGTGGAGATATCCAGCGGTTGACGATTCGGGGCTCATAGGGTCAATCCAGGTAAAGGAATGCGTTGGATTGCAGCAGGGCGGCGGCCAAATCCTCCAGGGCCGCCGGACCGTCGGGGGTGTCCCGACCGGCTTTCAGTTCCTCCACGGTGGCGGGGCGGCCCAGGGCCAAGAGCACCAGTGATGCGGCCTGATGGCTTGGTTGTTGGTCCTTTGATGCCCGCTTGGCCAAGGCGGAGGCGGATTGACGAGTGAGTGGCCCGTTGGCGAGGAGCAGTGTTTGGACCACGGTGACAGTGTTCTGCCGAAGGGGGGTGCTGATGACTCCATCGGCCGCATCGAATGAAGCCAGCATCTGGTCTCGGGCATTGCGACGGGCTGGCAGGTAGAGGCTCCGGCGGTTTTTGGCGGGCTCAACGGTTGGACCGCCAACGGTGCGGTCGAGCAGGCCGGAGGCGGCCAGCATGGAATCGCGGATCTCCTCGGCGGTGAGTCGGCGGAACGGGCCGCGCCACAACAGGCGATTATCCGGATCTTTTTGCTTGCAGATGGCTTCCCCGGGGTGGGTGCTGGAACGCCCGTAGGCGTCGGAGAGGACGATCTTGCGGACCAGTGGCTTCAGGCGCCAACCGTCCTCGACGAAGCTGGCGGCCATTTGGTCAAGCAGTTCCGGGTGGCTGGGCCTTTCGCCCAAGGTGCCAAAGTCGGAGGTGGTGGCGACCAAGCCCGTGCCGAACAGGGAGGCCCAGACGCGGTTGACCCACACACGGGCGGTGAGGGGGTGGTCCGGCCGGGTTAGCCATGCCGCCAGCGCGGCCCGGCGTCCCGTGCTTTGGGGGCGAGGTGTGATTTCCTGGGGCGCCAGGCGGTCCAGCAGGGCCGGGACGCCAGGTTGCACCATCTCGACCTTGCCGCGTTGTTTGAAACCGCTGGGCGGAGCCTCGGGGCCCACATCGGCAGCCACCATCATCATGGGTGGAGCCTTTGGCCTGGAAGCATCCAGTTCCAGCTTCAGATTGCGCCAGGTTTCGCGTTTGTCCCCGGCTGGAAAATGGTTTTCCAGGTGTTCGTACTCGTAGTCCACCTGGCGCCAGGCCAAGTCCCTCACCTGGCGGTCGCGGGGACCCAGGGTTGCGGGGTTTGATTGCAATAATTTTTGGATTTCAGGGGGGAATTTTTCAATGGCGCCATCTCGGGCCTTGTTGCGGGCGGATTCTTCCATTTGGGCCAGCTTGGCCAATTTGTCGGCATTGGCCAGCCGCCAATTTTCCAAGGCGGTTTCAAATTCGGCCGTTTGGGATTTTGGAGCGGCGGGAACCTGTTCCGGCCAACTCAACGCCGTGAAGTAGGCCCGCAGGGCGTGGTAGTCGCGTTGAGGGATGGGATCGAATTTGTGATCGTGGCAGCGGGCGCATGCCAGGCCGAGGCCCAGCACCGCGTCACCGGTGACATCGGTGATTTCATCGAGAATGGTGTCCCACTGGCCGGCGGCATCCCGCTGGTTGTATTCGTAGATTCCAAGCCGCAGGTAGCCTAGGGCCCTGGCATGGGACAGGTTGCCCGGTTCCAGTTCGTCCGCGGCGAGTTGCAAGCGGATAAACCGGTCGTAGGGCATATCGTCTTGGAATGATTGCACCACCCAGTCTCGGTAACGCCAGGCGTCTGGCCGAAACGCATCGGCGCGGTAACCGTCGGAATCGGCGTAGCGGACCAGGTCCAGCCATAGGCGGGCCCATTTTTCCCCGAAGGCTGGGGTGGAAAGCAGGCGATCCACCACCCTTGATCGGGCCTCGGCGCTGGGGTTTTTCACAAAGTCCAGTACCTGTTCCGGTTCAGGGGGCAGGCCGGTGAGGTCGTAGGTGACCCGCCTCAACCAATCCGCCGGTGGGGCTTGCGGGGCCGGCGCGAGCTGTTCTTTTTTCAGGCGTTCCTGGATGAATTGATCCAGGCTTGCATTCAGATTTCCCGTTTTCAGCGGCTGGACCGCCCACCATTGGCGATCTTCCTGGCTAACCTGTCCTTTGGCGCGGGCTGGAAGGCCGGATTTTTGATCGGTGCCAGGCCAAGGTGTGCCTGCTTCCACCCAGCGGGTCAAAGTGGCGATCTGGCCTTTATCCAGCGGCTTGCCCGGGGGCATGGCTGCTATGGGTTTTTCCCGCCGAATCGCCGGAAGGAATACCTCGATCGGTTTGTGGCCGGAGTCTCCTGGCTCACGCAAGGCGGCCCTGCTGTCCAGAACCACGCCCCCCTTGTTTTTGCCAGCTTGGTGGCTGTGGCATTTGAAGCAATTGTCACGCAGGATGGGAAGAACTTCCCGCTGGAAATCAGGCGGTTGGATGGCGGCGCCGGAGGGTGGCTGACCCGGAAGGGAAAAAACCAGCCACAGG
>JAFMJU010000398.1 GCA_017853285.1 Gemmataceae bacterium | reverse complement strand
CAAAATTTTCCCTTACAGCACGCCTTTGGTGCTGGGCACGCCGGTGGATCGGGGGTCGTGCTCCACGGCCATGCGCAGGGCGCGGCCGGTGGCCTTGAACACGGCCTCCAGCAGGTGGTGGGTGTTGCTGCCGTGGTGGATGATGGCGTGCAGGTTCATGGCGGCGGCGTTGCTGAAGCCGCGGAAGAACTCCTCGCCCAGCTCGGACTGGAAGTTGCCCAAGAGCACATGCGGCAGGTCCACCTTCCAGACCAGCGCCGGGCGGCCGGACAGGTCCACCGCCACGGTGGCCAGCGTCTCGTCCATGGGCACGATGGCGTGGCCGTAGCGGCGGATGCCGGTCTTGTCGCCCACGGCGGCCTTCAGCGCCTGGCCCAGGCAGATACCCACATCTTCCACGGTGTGGTGGGCGTCCACATGCAGGTCGCCCTCGGCCCGCACCTTCAGGTCGATGCAGCCGTGCTTGGACAGCAGGGTCAGCATGTGGTCGAAAAATCCCACGCCGGTATGGATCTCGGAGGTGCCGGTGCCATCGAGGTCCAGCCGCAGGCTGATCTTCGTTTCCCCGGTGGTGCGTTGGATTTCCCCGATGCGCGACATGGCACAGTCACCCCAAACGGTACAAGCGGACCGACCGGCAGCCCCCAGCGCAACTCTTGCACCTGGCTGGTGAAAATCAAACAGGCGCCCCGGCGGGGGTGCGGAATATCAGGCTGCCGAGCCCACCAAACCGGCCAGGGTGTCCAGCACCCGCTGGGTGCCCTCGGGCGTGCCCACGGTGATGCGGATGCCGTCCTCGTGGCCGGGGTAGCGCATCAGGCGGATGAAGATGTTCTGCGCCTTCAGCCCGTCGAACAGCGACCTGGCGGCGTGGCGGGGGTGCCGGCACCAGACGAAATTCGCCTCGCTGGGGGTGACGGTGAAGCCCAGGTGGGCCAGCCCCCGCTCCAGGTGGTCGCGCGAGGCGATGACTTTGGCGCGCGTCTCCTGCAGCCACTCCTGGTCGGCCAGGGCGGCCTCGGCCCCGGCCAGGGAGATGGCGTCGCAGTTGTAGCTGTCCTTCACCTTCTCCATCTCGCGCACCAGCGCCTCGTCGGCCACGGCGAAGCCGAAGCGCAGGCCGGCCAGCGCGTAGCCCTTGCTCAGGCTGCGGGTGACGATGACCGGCAGCCCCTCGCGCACCAGTTCCAGCCCCGTGGCGGGGGCGAAATCCACATACGCCTCGTCCAGCACCAGCGGCGCGCCCATCTGCGGCAGCACCCGGCGGATGCGGTCGAGCCCCACCACCGTGCCCGACGGGCTGTTGGGGTTGGGCAAGAACACCAGGTTGGCGCCGGGCTTCGGCCACGGCTCGGGCAGTTCCCACCCCGTCGCGAAGGAGATCTCCTCCATGCGGGCGCCCTGCAGGCTGGCCAGCGTGCCGTACAGCAGGTAACTGGGCTCAAGCGACAGCACCCGCCCCCCCTCGGGCACCAGCGTGCGCGTGAGAATGGTGAGGATATCGTCCGACCCGTTGCCGATGACGATGTTGCCGGGCCGCACCCCCAGCACCCGCGCCGCGGTGGCGCGGAAGCGGTCGCCCAGGGGCTCGGGGTAGCGGCGCAGGCGCTCGGCGCCCTGCTCGTCGAGCACCCTGCGCATCGCCTCCAGCGCCTTGGGAGAGGGCGGATAGGGGTTTTCGTTGGTGTTCAGCTTCAGCACGCCGCCGGTCTGCGGTTGCTCGCCGGGGGTGTAGCCGGCCATCGCGCGGATGGCGGGGCGCACATACTGGTCCCAGTTGGTGGTCATCGCCCGCCCTTCCCCGCCTTGGAATCCAGCGCGTCCAGCCGCACCTGCACGCTCTCGGCGTGGGCGGTCAGCCCCTCGGCGCGGGCCAGCGCGATCACATCGCTTGCGATCTCTTTGAGCCCCGCGGGCTCGAAATGGATGATGCTGCTGCGCTTCAAGAAGTCGTTGCTGGTCAGGCCGCTGGCCCAGCGGGCGCTGCCGCCGGTGGGCAGCACATGCGAGGGGCCCGCGGCGTAGTCGCCCAAAGCCACGGGGGTGTGGTTGCCCAGGAACATGGCGCCGGCGTTGTCGATGCGGTCGGCCAGGGCACGGGGGTTGTCGGCGGCGATCTGCAGGTGCTCGGGGGCGAGCTGGTTGGTGATGCGCACCGCCTCGGCCTCATCGCGCGCCAGCACCAGCGCGCCATAGCGCTCGAGCGCGTCGCGGGTCAGGTCGGCCCGGTCCAGCTTCGCCAGACGACTTTCCAGGTGGGTGGCCACCGCGTCCACCTGCGCGGCGTTCCAGCTCACCAGCACCGACGAGCCGGGCGAGTGCTCGGCTTGCGCCAGCAGCTCGGCGGCGATGAACTCGGGGGGCGCGTTCGGGTCGGCCAGCACCACCACCTCGCTGGGCCCGGCGATGCAGTCGATGCCCACCACGCCGTAGACCAGTTTCTTGGCTAGCGCCACGAACAGGTTGCCCGGGCCAACAATCATGTCCACCGGCTGGATGCCCTCCACGCCAAAGGCGAGCGCGGCCACGGCCTGGGCGCCGCCCAGGCGGTACACCTCGGTGATGCCCAGCTCGTGGCACAGGGCCAGCATGTTGACGCTGTTGGCGCCATAGGGCGTGGGCGGCATGATCACCACGCGCTCGGCCACGCCGGCGGCCTGCGCCGGGCAGGCGGTCATCAGCAGCGTGGAAGGGTACGAGGCGGCGCCGGCGGGCACCATCATCGCCACCCGGCGCACGGGCCGGTAACGGATGCCCACCTCCATGCGCCCGGGATGGGTGAGCATGGCGTCGCGGTGCAGGATGCTGGTCTGGAAGGTGAGCAGGTTCTGGCGGATGCGCCGCGTGGTTTCCAGGAAGGCGGGGTTCTGCACCAGGCAGGCGGCGTGGGCCTCGGCCAGTTCGGCGGCGGAGACGCGCACGGTCTGCGGGGTGAGTTCGGCGCGGTCGAACAGCCGGGTGAATTCGAGCAGCGCCGGCATGCCCTCGGTCTTCACGCGGTGCAGCACCCGCTCCACCACCTGCTGGGGCGTGAGCGGTTCGCCGAACACCTTGCGGGTGAGTTCCTCGCTGCGGGCCGAAACCACCTGGCTTTGGGCCCCCAGCAGGTCGCGCAGCCGGGTCAGCTCCAGCGCGGCGTCAGCCTGCGCGCAGTCGATCCGGCGAATCCGGGCGGACATGGTCAAATCCTGGCGTTTTTCTCGAAAAAACCAGCCTGAATCCTAGGGCAAACGGGGGTTTTGCACAAGGAAGCGGAGGGGCTAGGCACCAGGTAAGGGAGTACAGCTAATGTGTGGAACCACCCCTCACGCCGGCGGCGGTTCACTCCCCGGCAGGTGGCCTTGCTGGGGAGCCTCGGGCTCGTTGACAAACGGCAGCACCAGGCCGGGCCGACGCAAGGCGGCTCCAATCCAGCAAACCAGCAGGAATGCTGTCTGCAATAAGTAGGACTCCCCCTTGGGAAGGTGGGCCATGATGGCCCCTCCCCAAAAGGCGCTGCAAAGTACCATGGCCGGGGGCAGCGTGGCCGGACTGAGCAGGAGCAGGCCCGAGGTGATCTCCCCCACGCCAATGATGATCAGATGATCCTTGAGGGCCTGGGGAGTCTCCTCCCCACCCGGCATCTCGTCAGGGTTGACCACCAGCTTCATGCCACCGGACAACACCATCACGCCCGCCAGCAGGAAGTGCAGCAGGTAGCCGGTCCACCCGCAGAGGGTTTTGGTGGTTGAATCCATGGCAAGGCTCCAAAGCGACATGGCAAGGGCGTGGGAATGCTAAGATTAACCTACGACCTGAAGCCCATCCATGGCGAGAAAAAAATGCGCATTCCCCTGCTGTGTGGCCTGTTCGCTTTGTCGGTGGGGTGCCTGGTGGCCGGGTCGCGGGCGCAGGCCCCGG
>JAFMJU010000397.1 GCA_017853285.1 Gemmataceae bacterium | reverse complement strand
GGGGAGGGGGCGTTCAGCACATGGATTTGTCGGGAGGCACCGACGATGTGGAAATCGTCCACCAGCTTGCCCGAACGGTCCATAGCCTGGGCGCGGACCCCCGCCCCGGAGCGGTGGATTTGGTCAATTTTCAATTCCGGCACCAGGCGGGCCAGGGCCTTGTGGAAGGCTTTCTTGGACAAGCTTCGGTGGTATTCCCCAAGGGCCATTCCCCAGTGGCGCCAGGCCATTTTCCAGAAGCCCGGCCATGACAGGGTGGCAAACATGTCCCGCAGGGAGATATCCAGGAATTTGTATCCCTCGCGCTTGAAGGCCAGGACCGCGTTGGGGCCCGCCTCCACGCCCCCGAGGGCCATGCGGGTGAAGTGGACCCCCAGGAAGGGGAAGCGGGGATCGGGAACCGGGTAGATCAGGTTTTTCACCAGGTGGTGGGCGTCGGGGGTAAGGTCGTAATACTCGCCCCGAAAGGGGACGATGCGAACGCCCGGGTCCACGCCGCACATCCAGGCGACACGGTCCGACTGCAGGCCGCCGCAATTGATCAGGTGTC
Organism: Gemmataceae bacterium; assembly: GCA_017853285.1. Lineage (GTDB taxonomy): Bacteria > Planctomycetota > Planctomycetia > Gemmatales > Gemmataceae > UBA6894. The sequence continues at coordinate 3,357 of JAFMJU010000397.1, read as the reverse complement.
TTGTTTCCAGTTCGCCGGATCGGGTTCCAAGGCGCATGGTCGGGCCGTCGGAATGGACGGTCTCCAACCGGCTGTTGAAACGGATCGCGCCACCCAACTCCTCGATGCGACGCGCCATCACGCGGCACATTCCCTTGTAGTCCACGATGCCGGTTTGGGGGACGAACAGGCCGGCGATGCCGGCGACATGGGGTTCGCGCAGACGAAGGCCACCCGAATCCAGCCGCTCGATGCCGGCAAGCCCGTTGGCCTTTCCACGCCGCTCCAACTCGTCCAGCGCGGGTATCTGCCCCTCATCCAGCGCCACCACCACCTTGCCGCAGCGTTCGTGGGCCACGCCGTGTTCGGCGCAGAAACGATAGAGGAGTTCCCGCCCCTCTGCGCAGGTGCGGGCTTTTTCACTACCCGGTTTGTAGTAGAGGCCGGAGTGGATGACACCGCTGTTGTTGCCCGTTTGGTGGCGGGCCACGCCATCTTCGGCTTCCAATACCGTGATCCGGTTGCAGCCGGCCTCGGCCAGGGAAAGCGCGGTGGCCAAACCAACGATGCCCCCGCCTATGATCGCCACATCGGTTGTGGGTGCCATGGAAAACTGTTCCGATTCCTTGAGGCCTCAGGCGCCCGCGCGAATCCAGGGTGAGGGAGATGGAAGGGTGCGCTGGCCCGCCAGAAGAACCAATCTGGCCGCCTCCAACATATGATCGCAAACTCCCAAAAAACCCGGCAGGCCAGGCAGGACTGATTCTTCCTCCGCGACACCATGGCCGGTGCGCACCAAAACCGACCGGCATCCTGCCCGGCTGCCGGCTTCCAGATCGCTGCGCTTGTCGCCGATCATGAAGCTGCGGGGCAGGTCCAGATTCAACTCGCGGGCGGCCTCGAGCAGCATCCCCGGCGCCGGTTTTCTGCAGGAACAATCCAGCCGATAAGCTCCCTCCCCTTCGGTGGGGTGGTGCGGGCAGTATTTCCAGGCGGTAATGCTGATGCCGTGGCGGGCCAATTCATCCTCCAAATGGCGGTGGATGACATCGACCTGGGTTTCAGGAAAGTAGCCGCGCGCAACACCCGCCTGGTTGGTGACCACCACCAAGGCAAATCCTGACCGTTCCAACAAGCGCAGGCCTTCCACCACATTTGTCAGTAATTGAACCTGCTCGACCTGACTGAGGTAGTGAACCTCCTCGATGAGCGCGCCATCCCTGTCCAGAAAAACAGCCGGCCTAGGTGGGTCTTTAACCATGTCGTGCCACTCCTTTCCGGCCAGGGCCGGAAGGTGGGGCCGAGCCTTGGTGAAGGCGGATCAAAATCCAGGATTTGCAGGTGCCCGTGGCGTTTCCCATCCATAACAAAAATGTTTTCAAAGGAATTCGAAACCCCTTCCAACAATGTCAAAAGCAAAGTGCCAATCTTGCCCCGGGTGGTCAAGTGGAACCTGTGGGCTGGGGCTTTGGGTTGTATGGGGCGACTGGCTAGCAGGCGCGGTGCAGGGCGCGGTCCGCAGCGTTCAAAAGGGCTTGACGATAGGGACTTTCTGGCAGGGATGCCAAGGCCCTGCGAGCGTTTCCTACAAAATCTTCGGCCTTCCGGCGGGTGTAAGCCAGTGAGCCGGTTGCTTCCAGGGGTTTGCGAAGAGCGGAACGGCTTTTGGCCCCGGTAGCCTTTAAAAGCTCGAGTAGAGCCAATTTTTGGTCCGGCTGGGCGTTACAAAGCGCGTGGATGATGGGCAGGGTGACCTTCCCCTGTTCCAGATCAGTGCCGAGGGACTTGCCGGTGGTCTCCTCATCTCCCTCCAGGTCCAAAAGGTCGTCCGCCATCTGGAATGCCATGCCTAGGGACCTTCCGTAGGTATCCAGCGCCGAGCAAGTCTGACTGTCAGCACGGGCAAACACCCCCATCAAACGACAGGAGGCAGCCATCAGCTCAGCCGTTTTACCTTCGATGATTTCCATGTAATCCGATTCGGGCAAAAGCCAGTTACCCGCTTCCAGGTTCTGCTTCAATTCACCTTCGCAAACCTTGCGGGCGGTTTCCGCCACTTCAAAGGTGACTTGGGAATCTCCCACTTTTGCGGCCAACACAAACGCATGACTGAAAAGGTAATCGCCCAGAAGGACCGCGGATTGGCAGCCCCATCGGCTGTGCACGGTGGGTATGTGGCGGCGGGTCTCGGCATTGTCGAGGATGTCGTCATGGACCAGCGAGGCCGTGTGCATCATTTCCATGGCCACCGCCAGATCCAGGCGGCCTGGTAAATCACATCCAAGCACCCGGGCGGTTAGCAGCGCCAGGAGCGGGCGGAATCGTTTGCCACGGTACTCGCTGACATGATCGATGATTCCTGTGAGGCGGGGCGGGCGCCGGGCCAACACCTGGGAAATGGCGCGTTCGACCAATTCCAGATCCCCGGCGACGAGGGATTTCAGATCCTGGGAATCGAGGATCATGGACGCACGGGGCCCCTGACGCGGGGCCGGCAATATGGTTGAGGGGCTGAGTACCATGGCATTTCCGCGCGTGGGGAACAAAAAACGGAGTGACCGGCAATATCATCGTCGTTTGAATTCACCAGACCGCCCGCCACTCTTTTCTTCCAGCCGCACCTGATCGATCACCATCCCACGGTCCACGGCTTTTGCCATGTCGTAGATGGTCAGTGCCGCCACGCTTACCGCCACCAAAGCTTCCATTTCCACCCCGGTTTTTCCAGAGCAGGAAACTTCAGCGGCTATGTCCAGCGTATCAGGCGGGGAGGCCAGAAATTCGACCTTAACACCGTCAAGGGGCAACAAATGGCAAAGGGGGACCAGCTCCCAGGTTCGCTTGGCAGCCTGGATTCCGGCCAATCGGGCCACTTCCAGGACATCCCCTTTTGCGAATTCCTTGTCCAATATTTTTCGCAGGGTTTCGGGAGCCATGCGGACTTTGCCTGAGGCCGTGGCTTTGCGGTGGGTCACTTCCTTGTGACTCACATCCACCATGTGGCTTGCGCCGTTGGTGTCAAAATGGGTCAGCGGGGTCGCCACGGGTTCTTTCAGGATTGGGTCGGTTGGGCTCATAGGGGCTTTCAGTAGCGTGGAATGGCTGGATCTATAGACTGGCTATAAGCGTCTATGCCGCCTGCGAGGGAGTGGACCCTTTCAAAACCTGATTGCTCCAGATAAATTGCAGCATGCCAGCTGCGAACGCCGTGATGGCAGTAGATAACAAGGTCTGCCCCTTGGGGAGGTTGGATCCGATCCACCTCGGACGCCAACTCAGAGATAGGCACAAGGAGACTGTTGGGCAGCCTGGCTATGGCGTTTTCTTCGGGGGTGCGCACATCCACCAAGTAAAAGGGGTGGCCGGTTTGCCGCCACC
>JAFMJU010000396.1 GCA_017853285.1 Gemmataceae bacterium | reverse complement strand
TTTCAGGCATGCAATTTCCGGGCTGGAAAGAATTGTTTTCGATCCTTCGGATTCATTCCCTGGCCGGATCAAAGGCATCTGCCCCGGCTTGTCATTCCCACCAAGGATCTGGGCGCAAAGCGAACGGAACCCGGGAGTCTCGCAAACTTTCCGCCACAACCCGTCGGGATTGTGAACCAGCGTCTCCGGAGACAGAACCCCCTGTTTTAATTTGAGGATCACCCGTCCCCTGGTGTATTCCTTGATTTTTTTGCCACCGATTTTCAGGATCAGTGTGGGTTTGGGGACATTGTTTTCCATGGGTACACCCTGAAGACTTTCATCCACCACGATTTTGGCCAACTCTTGCAACTACACCAAGCTATACGAGGGCAAAACGGTTGGAGGGACTTCCTTTTTCTGTTTTACTGCGATTTTTCAAAGAAGTTAGCACATTCTAACCCCCACCTCACCGGATGCTAAGAACCCTCGGCATAACCTTGGGCAGACACTCTGAAAAATCTCAGAGGAGGCGGGGCCCCATGGAACCGGCAAACGCGACGGGAATGCTGATTGACCTGACCATGGGCGGCCTGCTTCTGCTGGTCGCCGGGGCTGCGCTTGTTTTTCAGGTGGTGGGCAAGTCGTCCTGGCTCGAAAAGGAACGTGGCGTTTACTGGCTGTGCTGCATCGAACTGTTGCTGGTAACCGGGTGGCTGCTGGTCCCGGCCGGTGCCCTGTTTGCGCCTTGGGTGTTGCTGGGGATGGCTACCCTGCTTACCCTGCGGAAGGTTCTTGAATCGGATCTGTTTCGGTGGGTTTTGGCCCGGGCCTCGAGCCATTCGGTGAACTTCGCCGGTTTGGTGGCGGCAGCCCTGACCCTGGTTTTCGGGCCAGGTATCCTGGATGCCTGGGAACTGGACCGCCAAGCCCGCGACGCGGAGGAACGGGCCGGGTTTGAGGTCCCCCCCCCCAAGCTTTCCGAATCGCGACAGACTTTTGGCATCACCGCCTCAGGACAGACCATCCCGCTGTTCGCCGCGGATTCCGAATCTGAACAGCCCCTGGATGAGGAGCAATGGCTCCAGCGGGGCGATTGGGACTACCGGGTGATCCGCCTGGCGGATGCCCATCCCGATTCGAACTGCCACGGCCATGTCTTCGGGCACGGGCGGCATTGGGTTTTGGGCCGGCATGTCGACACCATCCTGCGGGACAACCAATATGCGCAGGTGGAGGTGCCAGCAGAAAACGATGTGGCCGTTTATCGCAATCTGGACGGGACCGTCACCCACACCGGAGTCGTCCGCGGCCACCTGCCGGACGGTTCGCCCCTGGTGGAGGGAAAATGGGGCTCGATGGGTGTCTACCTTCACCCTGCCGAAATCTGCCCCTACGGCCGCGACCTGATCACCTTCCATCGGCATCCGGAAAAAACCAGCCACCACCTGGATCTGGGGATGCGGTAGGGGAGTATGGCCTGATCTTGGCTTTTTTCACCTTGTCCCTAGGCAACAATCAACACGAAACTTGGATAGCATCAGGGTGACTCGATGTCTTGCCCCATGTTGAAAATTGCGTATCGTCCGGTATTCCCCCCAAATCTGGCCGGGATGTTATCCCGGCCTCGAACTCTGTGTCCCTCCGGGAAAATCCGGCCATTCAATCGGGCGATTCATTCTTTTCCAAACTGATGCCATGGGCTTCCAATAATTGGTCAAACTCGGCCTGAAACTGGACCTTCATGTGGTGAACTGGCTGGTTGTTGATATAAGACCTCGCCCGGTCAACTTGGGATTTACTGACGCTAAAAGCTGCGTATCCGACCTGCCAATTGAAATCGGCATATAAACCGCCATGGTCCCGGATCCATTTGGATGTTTTCCGCTTCACCTCCTTCATGTAATGGGCAACACTCATTGTCCGTGGTAATTCAACCAAAATATGGATGTGGTCTTCCACACTGTTCACTTCATACAACCAACAACCAATGGATCTGGAAATTCCCCCCACAATTTGATGAAGAGCAGGCCGAATATCATCCCCAAGGATGGAAGCCCTGTTTTTGGTTCCAAAAACCAAATGGAATAACAGGCAGCTCATCGAATCTGGCATTATTTTTCCCTGTCTTGTAAAAATATTATGCAAGAAACAGGGGTAACATCCCGGGCGATTTCGGGGCCATTTGACTCAAACAGGATATTTAGGATTTCTTTAAAAAATATCCTAAATCCCATCCACTCAAAAAAACGGTCCCGTAGGGACATTGTGCACGAGACCGGGATAACATCCCGGGCGACTTCGATGGCATTGAACTCAATGGCGCGATGTCTGGCCCCCTGAACCTATCCCGTAGGCCACGAAAACTTCCAACGGACCCATGTCATGTAAATATTCCCCAAACCTCACCCACCCACTTCCACCGCCTTCAGCATCTGCAAACTGGCGGGCTTGGCCAGGGCGTATTCGAAGTTGGTGCCGGGGGTGGCGGCGGCGCCGTGGCGGCCGGTCGGGTCCAGCGCGATGAAGGCGGCGCGTGTGACATGCACCCCGCGCCGGGCCGCCACTTGGTGCATCAGGCGCACCGCCGCCTCGCAGGCCTCCTGTGGCGATTTGCCCGAACGCATCAGCGTGACGATGGTATGACTGCCCAGAATGCGCCAGATCTCTTCCCCAACACCAGTGGCACCCGCGCTACCGGCCTGGTTGTCCACATAAAGGCCCGCCCCCACGATGGGTGAATCCCCCACCCGCCCGGGTAGCTTGTGGGCCAGCCCGCTGGTGGAGCAGACCCCTCCCAGATTGCCCGCCGAATCCAGGCAGAGCACCGTCACCGTGTCATGGCCGGGCATGGGCTCGGGTGGCTTGGGCTTCGTCTTTTGCCACTGCTCCAGACTTTTGGGAGTGAGCAGGTTGCCTGTTTTGAACCCGTTGGCGAGCGCGAACTCCAGCGCGCCCCGCCCGGCGAGGCAGACATGCGGGGTCTTGTCCATCACCAGGCGGGCCACGGCCGCCGGATTGCCGATGCGTTCCAGCGCAGCCACCGCGCCGAACGACAGGGTCTTGCCATCCATTACGCAGGCATCGAGGCTCACCACACCGTCACGGTCGGGTAGACCCCCAAACCCAACACTATCCACCGACGGGTCATCCTCCACCGCCTGGGCGCCAGCCAGCGCGGCGTCTAGAGCGGGCTTGCCCGCCTGCAGCAGGCGGGAGGCGGTGGTGGCCGCCAGGCGGCCGAACGGCCAGGTGGCGATGCAAACGGGACCGGCCATGTCGAAAACTCCGGGAATTTTTATCAGCTGAAAGGGAAGGGCACAGCTCCTTCCCAAGCCAGAACTTAGGCTGTTTCCAGGTGTTTTGCCAACCAAAACCCGCCAAATCACTGCTTTTCCAGCGTTTTCACGCCCCTTGGCTTGAAAAATCCTGAAAAAACAGGTGTTTTTGGGGTGTCATGCGTTGACGCACCGTCATTTCTGGCCTAGTTTGCCCCAAGGCATGCGAATGCCTTGTGTTCACGACCACCCCTGTTTCGCCCGGCCCCGGCCGGAAAAACAAAGGAGATCTTTGAAATGGCTAAGGAATCGAAGAAGCCCCTCAACAAGGCCGGTGTGCTTGCCACCCTCGCCGAGGCCTCCGGCCTGGGCAAGAAGGAAGTCAACGCCGTCCTCGAGGCCCTCTGCGAGCTGGCCCAGGAGCAATTGGGCAAGAAGGGCCCCGGCGTCTTCATCATCCCCAACGTGATCAAGCTCAGCAAGCGCGTGAAGCCCGCCACCCCGGCTCGCAAGGGAATCAACCCCTTCACCAAGGAGCCCCAGATGTTCAAGGCGAAGCCCGCCAGCGTCACCGTGAAGGGCAACGCGCTGAAGAAGTTCAAGGAAGCCATCAAGTAATCGCTTCGCTCGCGTTTTCATCCGTGGAACCGGGGCTTC
>JAFMJU010000395.1 GCA_017853285.1 Gemmataceae bacterium | reverse complement strand
TGCACCGCCTCATCGTGAGCTCCGCCACCTACCGCCAGTCCTCGGCCCACCGGCCCGACCTCGAAACCAGCGATCCGCGCAACAAGCTGCTGGCCCGGCAAAAAAGGATCCGCCTGGAGGCCGAGGCCGTGCGCGATAGCGCCCTGGTGGCCAGCGGGTTGTTTTCAGCGAAGGTGGGCGGCCCCAGCGTGTTCCCCCCCCAGCCCCCGGGTGTTGACCAGTTCACCCAGGTGAAACGCCCCTGGGTGGCCAGCGAGGGTCCGGACCGCTACCGGCGGGGCCTCTACACCCATTTCTGGCGGGCCGCACCCTATCCCGGCCTGACGTTGTTCGACGCGCCCGACGCCGGCACCACCTGCACCCGTCGCAACAAGTCCAACACCCCCCTGCAGGCCCTGACCCTGCTGAACGACCAGGCCTTCGGCGAATGCGCCCACGGCCTGGCCCTTCGGGTTGGCCGGGAAGGAGCCAACGATCCGGCCGGGCGCATGTTCGAACTGGCCATGTCGCGGCAGCCCGAAACCCGCGAGCTGGACCGCCTGAACCGTTTCCTGGCGCTGGAAAAACAGAGGTTGGCCGCAAATCCCAAGGCTGCTGATGATTTGATGGCCCAGGGGGGACCACCCGGCAAGGAGCTGGCCGCCCAACCGGGCGACGCCCCGGACAAGGCGGCCCGGGTGCTGTTGGCCCGTTTGATCCTGAACCTCGATGAGTTCATCACCCGTGAGTGAGCCCATGCCCACCGAAACGATGGACGCGCTGGCCGGCGAGACGCGGAGGCATTTTTTCCGGCGTTGCCCCGTCGCGCTGGGAGGGTTGGCCCTGGCCAACCTCCTGGCTGGGGACGGGCTGGCTGCCGCCTCCGCGCGGCCGTCTGGTGGCGACGGGCTCAACGGCCTGCACCATGTCCCCAAGGTGAAGCGGGTGATCTACCTGTTCATGGCGGGCGGACCCAGCCAGTTCGAGCTGTTCGAATCCAAGCCGGAACTCCAGAAGCTTCACGACCAGCCCATCCCCGAATCGTTCGTAAAGGGGCGGCGTTTCGCCTTCATGGACACCTTTTCCAAGGAGCGGCCCAAGCTGCTGGGCACCAAGCGCAAGTTCAAGCCGGTGGGTGATGCCGGCCTCCAGGTCTCCGAGCTGCTGCCCCACTTCAGGCACATCGCCAACGAGGTCGCCTTTGTCCGAACGGTGGGCACCGACATTTTCAACCATGCCCCCGCCAAATTGTTCGTCAACACCGGCAGCGCCCAGGCTGGCCGACCCAGCATGGGGAGCTGGCTCAGTTACGGCATCGGCAGCGAGTCGCGCGATCTGCCGGCGTTTGTGGTACTGCAGTCCGGCGGGCGCGGGCCACGCGGGGGCGCGCCCCTGTGGGGTTCCGGTTTCCTGCCGACGGCTCACCAGGGGGTGCCGTTCCGGTCTTTGGGCGACCCCATCGTCAGCCTGTCCAGCCCGCCGGGGATCGACCGGGCCATCCAGGGCGACACGGTGGAGGCCGTGGCCGACCTCAACCGCATGCGCCAGTCAGCCACCGGCGACGCCGAGATCACCACCCGCATCAAGGCCTACGAGATGGCGTACCGGATGCAGTCGAGCGCGCCGGAACTGATCGATCTGGGGCGGGAGACCAGGGAGACGCTCGACCTGTACGGCGCCACGCCCGGCAAGGCCTCGTTCGCCAACAATTGCCTGCTGGCCAGGCGTCTGGTGGAGCGCGGCGTGCGGTTCGTCCAGCTCTACCACACCGACTGGGACCACCACGGCGACACGGTCAACCACCTGGGCGCCCCGCTGGAAAAGGTCTGCCTTGAGACCGACCGTGCCTGCGCGGCGCTGGTGCTGGACCTGAAGCGGCGTGGGCTGCTGGAGGACACGCTGGTCATCTGGGGCGGCGAGTTCGGGCGCACCCCCATGGGCGAGGTCCGCGAGCTGGTGGGCCGCAACCACCATATCGACGCGTTCCCCATGTGGTTCGCGGGGGCCGGGGTGAAACAGGGCATCGTGCATGGCCAGACGGACGAGTTCGGGTTTGGTCCAGTCTCAGGCAAGGTCCATGTCCACGATGTGCAGGCAACTGTGTTGCACCTCTGCGGCATCGACCACAAGAAACTCACCTTCCGGTTCCAGGGGCGTGATTTCCGCCTGACGGATGTGCACGGCGAGGTGGTCGATCCTATCCTGACCTAGGATGAGTGATCCCGCCTCGCGGGCTCTCCAGTAAAATAGCTTGGACCAAACAGCGGATTAACGCCGGGGTGCCGATGTTCGATTGCTTTGCGGGTTGGTTGGCGGTTCTTTCCTTGGTGGCGCCCCTGGCGCGGGTGGAGGCCCCCGCAACACCCACCTTCAACAAGGATGTGGCACCCATCCTGTTCAAGCATTGCGCTTCCTGCCATCGCCCGGGGGAAATCGCCCCCTTCAGCCTTTTGGAATACAAGGATGCGGCCAAGCGCGCGGCATTCCTTGCCAAAGTCACCGGTGAAAACCGGATGCCGCCCTGGTCTCCCGAGCCCGGTTTCGGCCATTTCAAGGATGAAAGAAGGCTGACCGATTCGGAAAAATCAACCCTTCAGGCCTGGGCCAAGGCCGGCGCCCCCGAGGGGGATCCGGGTCAACTTCCGCCCAAGCCAGCCTTCGAGTCGGGTTGGGTGCTGGGCAAGCCCGATCTGGTGGTGGAGTTGCCCAAGGAATTCACCGTTCCGGCCTCCGGGCCGGATGTGTACCAGTGCTTTGTCATACCCCTGCCCGTGACCCGGGACGAGGCGGTGGTGGCGGTCGATTTCCAGCCGGGAAACGCCAAGGTCGTCCATCACGCGATCCTCTACCTCGATAGCGACGGCCAGGGGCGCGCCAAGGCGGACCCCGTCACCCGCAGCTTTCCCAGCTTCGGCGGGCCCGGCATCCGGCCAACGGGCAACATTGGCGCGTGGGCGCCGGGGATCCGCCCCATCCAACTTCCCGAGGGGACAGGCCGCTATCTGAAAAAAGGCTCCGACTTGGTGCTCCAAATTCACTACCACCCCTCCGGCAAGGAGGAAAAAGACAAGAGCCGCGTCGGGATCTACTTTTCCAAGACTCCGATTCGGCACTATGTCGGCGCCGTGGGCATCCGCACGCGGCAATGGGCCCTCCGGATCCCGCCAGGCGAGCCCAAGTTCACGCTGGTGGACCAGTCGGAACCGCTGCCCGTCGCCGCCAAGGCGATCGGCATACTGCCCCACATGCACTACCTGGGCAAGGAAATGAAGGTGGACGCCAAGCTGCCGGACGGCAGCGAGATACCCCTCATCTGGATCAAGGACTGGGATTTCAACTGGCAGGGCATCTACGGCTATCGCGAGCCGGTCGATCTTCCCAAGGGGACGGTGATCAGGATGCGGGCAGTCTTCGACAATTCCCCAGCCAATCCGCGCAACCCTTCTTCCCCACCCATCCGGGTCACCTGGGGCGAGCAGACCCAGGATGAGATGTGCATCTGCGGCGTTCAGGTGGTCACGGAAAACAAAAAGGACCTGAAGCAGGTGATGGACATGCTGCACGGAGACCTGGGGATGATCCTGGGCGGCGGCGGCATGCCCGAGGATGACGAGACGCGGTCGGTTGCCATGGCCCGGAACAAGAAAATCGAGAGACTCATCCTCTGGGAATACGATGCGGACAAGGACGGCATGATTTCCAAGGAGGAGCTGGACCTGGTTCCCAAGTCCAACCGGGAACGCGTTACCCTCATGGCGCGGGTGATTGGCAAGCTCAAATAGGGGTTTTCCGGAAAGGAAATCCTGAATACCGGGTAAGGCCGATCCCGGTTTGGTGGTGGGTTCTTACCTCCCCGCAACTCGCACCGGCTCGGTACCATAGGGCCCCATGGCGCCCGGCTGGGCCGCGCTGCCCAGCGTCTTGTGGTCGATCTTGCCCA
>JAFMJU010000394.1 GCA_017853285.1 Gemmataceae bacterium | reverse complement strand
GGTGAACTCCACAGCGGTGGCCACCCAGGGGCAGTTGCAACGGCAACTGGGGCCGCTTTACCAAGGCGACAAGGTGAGCCTGGAATACCTGCGCGATGGCAAAACGGCAAAAATCGACCAACTGGAGCTGATGGCTCCGGAAATTTCGAGGCCTCTGGCCATGCTGGGGATCGCCCCGCTGCGGGACACCGAGGGGGCTGGGGTTGTGATCCGCGCGCTGGTACCCGGCGGCCCGGCAGAAAAGGCAGGGCTTAAGCCGGGTGACCGGGTGACCGGGCTGATACGGGACCAGGGGCCGCCCATGCCGGTCCCGATCACCGACCGGGCCATGCTGGCCAACCTGATGGAATCGGCTGACATCGGCCAGACCGTGAAACTGGTGGTGAAGCGGGCAGGCGCCGATGCCGCCCCCAAGGCGGAGGAAAAACCAAAGGACGGCAAGGAACCGGCCGCCAAGACCCCGGACACCGTGGCTGTGACCCTGGCGGCACGCCCGGCGGACCTGCTGCTGAAGCCCACGCAGGCGGGATCGGCCAAGGAGGGCAAGGCAGAGGCGGAACCCAAGGGCGAAGGGGAGGGAGCGCCCAAGAAGGCGGAAACGGGAACCCTGGAACGGAAGACCGCCTCGGGAGACGGGAAATACCTCGCGTTTGTGCCGCCCAATTATCGCCCTGACATCGCCCACGGGGTGCTGCTGTGGCTGCACCCGGCGAACCGGTCGCGGAAGGAGGACCTGAACACCTTCTTGCAGGCCTGGAGTGAGCTGGCATCGAGCCGTCATCTGATCCTTCTGGCGCCCCAGTGCCCGGTGGAGAGCGGTTGGACCCCCAGTGATGCCGACCTGATTCGGGAATCCCTGGAAGGGATCGCAGGCAGCCATACTGTGGATCGGCGGCGGGTGGTGGCCCATGGCGTGGACCAGGGGGCCCAGATGGCGCTGCACCTGGCGCTGACCGGCAAGGAAAGCCCGGCGGGTGTGGCGGTTTTGAACGCAGGATGGACCGGTAGTGTGCGGGACAGAGTTGCAGGTAAGGGAACCGCCTTTTTCTTGCTAGTGGGGGGCACCGATCCCAGCCGGCCGGCGGTGCAGGATCTTTTCAACCGGCTGTTCCAAAAGAACTACGCAGTGATATCACGAGTTATCAATCAGGCGAATGCCAGCTATCTAGATGCGGCCCAAATGGCGGAATTGGCTGCATGGATGGACGCAATGGATGCTCTTTAGCCGGTTGGAAGGGTGGAAAAACCCTCCCAACCGGAATTATTGTGTCAAACCGCTCAAGTCTCATCACCGGATCGTCCGATACCACCAGCACACCGAACTCTTTTGAGGGTTCGAGGGTCCACCCGCGTGGGCCCGGCCTGGCGGGACCTGACCGATCTGGAGGGTGGCGGTATGATCTGGACCAAAAAATTCTGGTTGGGCTTGGCGGCAGCCGCCCTTCCCGCCCTGACGGGGTGCCTGCCCCTCTCGATGGGAATCTTCACCCCGATGCCCATCATGCCTTGGGTATCCGAGCGGATGGAGGAGAAGTACGCCTTCAAGAACGATCACCGGGTGCCGGTGATGCCTCCGATCCGGGAAGGTTTCCCGTTGCCCACCTGCGACGATCCGCCCGATGAGGCCCATGTGCTGCGGGTTCTGGGTCGCGTGTCGCGCGGTGTGCCCTTCTTCTATGAGGAGTTCCGCGACGATGTGACGGTGGTTGTGGAGAAGATGGTGGACAAGATCGATCCGCCCCGCTTCTTCCCGCTGGTCGGCCCGGCCCAACTGCACCACTGCCACTACAAGTGCACGGTGTACTTCAAGGAAACCGTCCAGAGCTGCTACCCCTTCCCCGTGAAGGTGACCAACCCGCGGGTGGAAGTGCTCTACATCGACAAGGACCACCTGCACCTGTATGTGGGCAGCGATGTGGATGTGCAGCGCCAAGTGACCAAGGACCTGGTGAACAACTAACCCTTGCCCGCCCATTGAAACCCCGCGGGAGCCGGTGTGACAGCCGGGTTGCCGCGGGGTTTGTCGTGCACGGCCTGAAACACGCCCGGCCAGTCCGGCCCGCCGGGATCGAAGAGGCTTGATCATGAAAAACCTGCATCGTTCACTGCGGCTTCTCTGCGTGGGAGCGGCCACCATTTTGGGCGGCACAGGCGCTCGCGCCCAGATCACCTTCCCGGTGAACCCGTTCGAGGCGTTCAACGGCAACCGGGCGGCCCAACCCGCCGGGGAAGGAGTGGCGGAGTGCCGGTTTCTGGCGATGGAACTGGAGGCGCGACTGCTGGCGGATCCGGTGATCGGTGGAAGCCAGCCGAGCCTGGAACTTGGCGCGAATGGCTGGATACTGAAGGGCCAATTCAACAACCAGGCTGGCAGGATGCGGGCGCGCGAGATTGTCACGGAAGCGACCGGCCAAGCCTCCGTGGACAAGAGCCGGGTGGTGATCTATCCGACGGCCGCACCGAAGCCTTTGTCGCCTGCCGCAGCACGGGTGATGGCCCAGAGGCTGATCCGGGAAAAATTCGCGGGGCTCGCGCAAAGCATGCGTTGCGAGAGCGAGAGCCCGGGGGTGATCCAGGTGTCCGGCACCGCTTTGAGCGTGGAGGACAAGTTGGAGCTGATCCGAACCCTGCACCGCCAAAAGGGGGTGACAGCGGTTGAAAACGAGATCGTGCTGGGGCCGATGGTCCGCAACGGGAAGCGGGTGATTTTGGTCAGCCAGAACGGCGATCTGGCCCTGGAAAAACTGCCAACTTCTTTCCGACCCGGCGGGGATATCGAGGAGCAACCAGCGGCGCCGGCCCCGGAGAAAAAGGTGGTCCCGGTTTCGGATGACAAGGTGCCGCCCTTGCCAGCGGATTTCCCACCTCCGCCCTCCGCCGAGGTCCGGGGTGAAAAAGCGGAGCCGGTTGGCATCACTTTTATCGCCAGGGGTATGCCCGAGGATTCTCCCGCTTCCCAACCTGTCCAACAGCAGGTGACCAACGCCAGAAAGCCGAGCCTCGCGGCCAGGCCTTGGAGGGCACCTTCGTCGGTTCAGGTGGGTGGCACTCCGATTGCCACCCTGCAGGATTTGAATGAAACCACGGGGACTCAATGGGCAACCGCGCACGCCCCGACCCGCCAGCGGGCCGATGAGCTGGCTTGGCAAGAGCGGGCCCGGCGGGGGAACAAACCCCAAGAAGACAAAGTGCTTGCCGGAGCCAAGGCTGTTCCAGCGGCTACCCCTCAGTTGACTGTCGCCAAAACAACGATTGCTCCCGTGCCCGCGGCTACTGAACCCGTGGCCATGACGATGGTGCGCCCGTCGAAAGCCGCCCCGGTTGGCCCCCCTGCCCCGTCGGCACCGGCCTTGGTGACCACTGTGGTACCGGGCGCAAATGAGGCCATGAAGGCGGTGGTACCCGTGAAAGCCACCCTGAAAATCGATGCCGAGGAGATACCCGCCCCCCTATCCGGGCCTAAAGCCAAGCCTAACTTGGCTCATCTTGAATCAGCTGTGCGAATCGCCTGCGCAGGGCTGGTTCAGAAGGTGGAAATTGTGGAGCAAGGGGGCATATCCTTGGTGCGGGTGACGGTCACCGATGTCGGCAGCGAGCGAAAAGCCCTCGAGGCATTGGTCTTGTTGCCAGAAATTCATCACCCGGAAGTGAAGCTGGAGGTAAAGCTTAACCGCTGAGGGCAACAGTCATCGGTTTTTTGCATGAGCAGTCTGATGGATTGCCAATATTGCTTATTTTATACCATTTGCTAATCTTATAAATCGTGCGCATTTGTGGGCTTATTGCGTGTTAGTAAGGCAGCTGTGCTTGTGTGTTTGACCCGGTTTTGGCATGGTTGGCGCCCTATTTCCCGTCTCGGCAGTCCCCGGGCGGGCCTGATATTTGACCGGAGCGTTGAAAAATGACTCGGAATTTCCCGTTTGGAAA
>JAFMJU010000393.1 GCA_017853285.1 Gemmataceae bacterium | reverse complement strand
CCATTCAATTGGATGCCTGGATTCAAAGTTGGCAACAGAGGGTTAACCATGCTGATTTTCGAAGGCAAAATCCCGGATGCCGCTCCAAGTGGCAAGGTCGAGGTATTGGAGCCCAGTTCCTGCGGAAGCATTAACCAAACCCGCCGGTAAAGCTTGAATAACTTGACGCTTTGGGGGGTTCCATCCAAGTTGGACGGCTCGTCCTGCAGCAAGAATTCCTGATAATCGCTAGTGGGACCTAGGAACCAAGCCACCTCGGCATCGGGGCTTTGGTAGGTGTCCAAGGATTCCTCGTAACGGGTATCACCCGGTGCCAGATTGACCATTTTCCATTGCTTCAACAGATCAAACTGGGGACTTGGAATCGATGCGGAGTGGAAACCCCTTGGATCCTTGCCACCCAAAAAGGAGGTGAAGGCAAGCAGTTGGCTTTGAACCTGATTTTGGGCGATTGCTGGGTTCGGAAAAGTGTATAAGGTTTCACTGCCTGACAGGTTCGTAACAGGAAAGGGCAGGTTGGTTTGCTCCAGTCTGAAGTATCCAACTTGGGGCGGGCCATCGGACCAGAAATCACTGTCGGACAACCTGCGACCAGCCTCGAAATGGTTGGAACGCAAATCGGCGCGAAGGGTCTGGGTGAGGAAGCGCAATTTCTCGGAAAGTTCCGCCTTGGCCCGCTGGCTGCGAAACGCCTCGCTGGAATCCACGAACACCTGCGAAATGATCGACATGATGAACAAGACCAGCGCCAATGCGACCAGAAGTTCCACGATGGTGAAACCCGGCCGTCTGGAAGGCTGAAAAGGGGCCTGGTACCTCATGGCAGGGTCCCCCTGTCAAACCAGTCGAAAAGGAAATCAACCCATACCGCATTGGTGATGGGAGCCTCGGGTGTTCGGTCGAAGGTGAGGGACAACTGATTCACGCCGGTCAACTCGGCGGATTGAACCTGATAAAACTTCTTCCACCGTGGCTTGGGACCATCCTGTGACAAATCCATGATCCACGAACTTCGCCCCAGAACACGGTCCGGGCCGGAGGGGCCTGGTGCACCATTTGTGCCCGGTTCGGTGATTGTGATCCCACCAATGTTGGTCGGATCATTAATCAGGTTCAGGGGGATAAAGGCGTTGTTGCCAAATTCGATCGGCCTGCCGGTGAAAACCAGGATCAGGCATTCCAACGAATCCGGATCGTTCAACTGCCGCCTGCGGAAGAGGTAGGACGCGCTGTATCGCTCTCCCCTTCGGAAACCGGCTTCCGGCAAACCGTTCGACTCGAAACGCATCTCATCCTGACTGACAACCCATTCGCGCCAGTTGGCAGGCAATTGATTCAGGCCGGCTGGCAAAAGGAAACTGCCAGCAAAGGTGCCGGCTCCAGAAAAAACCCCTGCCGGATCCAGATGTACCACTGTGCTTGGTTGAAGCCGTCGTGGGTCCTGTGGTGGCAAGGGAGCCAGTTCAGAATTCAATGCAACCTGGGCCATATCCCTGAAGCCGAGGATGGTGGCGGAAGCTGCCGCATTTCCGGCCATCAGTGTGGCACGATCACTGTCGATAGCGCGGGCCAATTTCCGGGCTGCCAGTGGAAACAGGGTAAGCACCGAAAGAAATCCGATGGCCATCACGAAAATGGTGATCAAGACTTCGAGAAGGGTTAGCCCCTTGCGCGGAGCGGAATTCAGCATGATTTCACACTCCGTTCAGGGTTAGGGGTTCTGGTACCTGGTGGTCCCCGATAGACAATCCAGTGTCACATCGGCGGTTTCGGTGGAGCCATCCGGTTTGGTTTGGACCAATTGGAAAACAACCTGGTTGGATCGACTGTTGAACACCTGACCGGTTGGCAGGAAAAGGATCGGCTCACTGGAAGGCGCCAAAACCTTGATGTTGTCCCCAAAGAGGGTTTCTTCCTGCAGTGGAATATCCTCGGCGGAACGAACGATTCGGCACAAATGGCCGAAAACCGGATTGATCGAAATATCCGAAGCCAGGGTTATGGTGCCTTGCCATGGAGCCGTGGGGCTAGCGCCGACAATTTTGTGGGGCACATCTGATTCAATCACCAAATAATCGCCGGAAGACCATCCGTTCGCGCCCGGAATTTTGATCCTAGAGAATGGGTCCGGTCTGGTACCCGAGGCGGGAATGGCGGGGCGTGTGATTTTGACATTCACCACATTTCTTGTGGATGAGGCCACCATGGTGAATGTCGACGGATCGACGGGTTCGAGATTTCCATCATAATTTTCAAGGGGCTGCTGGATGTAGAACAAGCCGGTCGCTCCACCGGCGGACGGAGTCGCATCGGTATTCCATCTCAACCCCGTGACCACTTGGTCCCTTCTGGCCCAAAGCCGGGCTGTCAGGAAACCGGTGCGCAGTTTGTCCACCGCGCGGGTGAGTTGCTCGCGCTCATTGATGCTGGGATAGCTGATCGCCACCAGGCCCAACAGCATGGCAATGATGCCTGCTGCGACCAGCAATTCCACCAGGGTGAAGGCTCCACGCTTGGGATTATTCAACCGCATGGATCTACCCCCTTCCCTTAATTTCAATTTCCACCCTTGGCGGTATTTGGACTGGAGAGGATAAATTTTGGCTTGGTGTTGGTGGCGTTGGTACCCTGGTACTGAACCTCCAACCCAATCGGGTCACCCCAGGCGTCCCGGATAATGTCGACACCGCCTGCCTGTCCCAAGGCTCCCTTGGGCAACTGGTCTGTCTCCACTTTGGAAAAGGGGCCCTTTTCGAGGACAAGTCGCAACAAAGCGCTTTTTTGGGCCTGTCCATCCAAAGCCTGATGGGCCGCGCCTATCGATTTTTGGTAAGGAGGATAAGGAGTGGTTAAATTTTGCACCCCTACCCGGGCTTCGTTGAGGTTCATCGGGAAGGCTTGCCTTACTACCGCATAAATCTCCTCAGGACTTCTCCCACCCTTTTTGGCCCCGTCGATGACCTGTTGCAGTTGCCTGGTTAGGCCCGACTGGATCACTTCCATGGTGGTGAGGCTGGTTGAGGTGCGTGAGGCGTCAATGGCTTTCACAACCACACCGGCAACCAACCCGGCCAAAATAACGATCACAGCCACCACCACCATCAACTCGGTGAGGCTGAATCCCTTCCGCTCTGCTCGCTTTTGCGCGCTAAGTATCAAGGCACACCTCAATCCGCGACGGGTTTGCCATGGGGTTCATCGGCAAAGTTGGATTGGTCGTCCTCACCGTCACCCACCAGATTGCCGGCGAAAATGGCCGGGTAAGTACCCCACTTGCCATCCTTGCCAGCGGAAAGAATCTGATAACCCTTGGGCATGAAATATTTGTTGGCTGCCTGGAATTGCCTACCTGGGCTACCTGCGGGAACTTCCCCGGCCGGGGAGGCTGATTGTCCAACCATCATCTGGCTGTAGACCACCAGGTGCTTGCCTGGATTGTCCCAATAATCCCGGTATTGGGGGAAACCATTGGCACCCATATTCAACCTTTCTGCCTTGAACTCGTAGTAAGGGCCAAATCGTTTGCCGCCCGGAGCACAAGGGTCTCCATCCGAGGCGGAAAACCCGTTGCCATCCTTGCCGCGCAGGAGGAAAACGAATGCTTGGTCAGCCCCCAGTTTTGCCGTTCCCCAAGTGGCCGGTTTCACCCCGGCAGCCCATTTGGGAAACATCTGGATGAGAATTCTCCGAGACATATCGGCAAAGGCTTTGTCCGCACCAGCGTAGGAGTCGTAGGCCGCAGGGGTTGGAAAAAGGATCAGGTAGCTGGGGATAAAGGGAACCCGGCCCATTTCAATGGCAGCCACTCCCAACGCCTGCTCAATCTGGCCCATCTCGGTTTTGGTGGCAACTTGCCTGGCGTAGCTCATTGCCTTGCTGACGCCCAGCGTGACTAGCGTCGCCAGTACGCCAATGATCAGAATGGCAATCAG
>JAFMJU010000392.1 GCA_017853285.1 Gemmataceae bacterium | reverse complement strand
GACTGGACGACCGCATGGCCGGCGAGCTGCTGACCAACCTGCACAAACTCCGGTCAGTCTCCCAGTCCGGTTTCATCACGGTCGCCGACCTGCCCGCCGATTTCCGCGAGCGCCATATGGATGCCAGGGGCCATTTCCTGCTGCGTGTCTTCGCCCGCGAGGAACTGTGGGAGCCCGCCGCGTTGGCCCGGTTCAACAATGCCGTCGCTTCCGTGGTGCCCGATGCCACCGGCAAACCGTTCACCACGCTGGAAGGCCTCGAGGGCATGCGCCTCGGTTTCCTCCGCGCGGGCGCCTGGGCCTTCCTGGCGATCGCCATCGTGCTGGTGGTCGACCTGCGTGATACGCGTCTGGTGCTGTTGGCGTTGGCCCCGCTCACCGGCGGTTTGGTGGCCGCCATGGGCCTGATGGGGTGGTTGGGCCTGGCCCTCAATCCCGCCAACCTGATCGCCCTGCCGCTCATCCTCGGGGTCGGGGTCGATAATGGCGTGCATGTGATCCACGATTGGCTGCACCGCGGGGACACCTCCCGCCGCTACCGGCTCCACCCTGGTACTTTGCAGGGCATCCTGCTGGCGGGTCTCACCACGGTGCTTGGTTTCGGCACGCTTGCCTTCAGTGGCCACCAGGGACTGAGCAGCTTGGGCCTGTTGCTGGCCACGGGAGTGGCCGCCTGCATGCTCTGCGCGTTGGCCCTGCTTCCTGCCCTGCTCGGCGGGGTGCGTGTGCCGGTGGTTGCCACACCCAAACTCGAATTGGAGCAACCTGCCCGCCACATGCCCCAAGCCGCCTGATCCGTTTGGGCCATTTTGCCAGCTACGGCATGACTTCCACCTGCATATAAGGTTGGTTTTGGCAAAAGAGCTAACGCGGGCCGGCAGGAATCCGCTTGGCCGAACCGTTCAAAATTCAGTTGGCGTCAAATCGGTGGGCAAGCCGCCGGGAATTGATGTCGAGTTTTTCAAGGATGTCGCGAACAGGCGAAAGTTCTATTTTGCTATCTTGAGCCCAGAGGATGATGTCTAAATTTTCTTGGCCATTTTTCAAGCGATCGATGATGTCGTTCAGCAGTTGTCCGTGTTCTTTGAAGAGTCGGGGAAGCAGGCCAAAATCACCACGGTCCAGTTCGAGCGAGAAGCATTTCCCTTGCAGATGCTCCAGCCATCGGGCTCGAAGATAGCCCCACCAGTGGATTTGGACCCACCGGCGCGTGGCCGTGTCGCCCAAATCCATGCCGGCTTTCTCGCTCTCAATCCACTTGAAGGAGGCCTCTTCCTTCAGGCACTCCTCGTGGATGGATCCGATTTTCATCACGGAAAATCCACTCGGCGGGGGTTTACTTCTTGTCCATTCGGCGTTGGCGTGAAGCTGTCTTTAGTTTAGCCCACAGGATAAACCCGGGCAACCAAACCAAATTTTCCTGGCAGCGACATTTTGCCCAATTTTTCAGGAGCGCCGGTGTACCCGGCAAGGCCCGTTGTCAACGGATGGTGAAACCGCCATCCACCACCAGATTGGCCCCGGTGATATAGCGTCCCGCCTCGCTGGCCAATAGCAACAGGGGCCCGGCCAATTCCTCGGTTTGTCCCCAGCGTCCCAGCGCGGTGTGGTCCGAAAACTCCTGTTTCTCCGCGTCACTCAGCACGCTCATCGGCAGGTCGGTCAGGAACGGGCCGGGCGAAAGGCAGTTCACGGTCACCCCGCTGGGCCCCAAATCCAGCGCCATGGCCCGGCAAAGGCCCAACAGGGCCGATTTGGTCGCCGAGTAGACATTCCTCTTTTCTTTGCTCAAGAGCCCCATGATCGAACTGATGTGGATGATTCGTCCCCATCCTCGGGCCTTCATCCCCTTGCACAGTGCCCGGCTGAGCGCCATCACGCTGTTCAGGTTCAGTTCCATCACCGTGTCCCACACCGCGTCTTCAATCATGTCGATTGACTGGGGTTTGTTGGTCCCGGCATTGTTCACCAGAATGTCCACGGCCCCGAACTCACGCTGGGCCGCTTCCGCCAGCCTGTCAGCTTCAGCCCGCCTGCCCAGATCCGCCACCAGACAGCCCTTACGGGCCTTTCCGCTCACTGGAATCAGTTCCAATGCTTTTTCCAGCTCGCCCTGGTGGCGGCTGCAAATCAAAACCGAGGCTCCCGCCTCCCCCAGAATCCGCGCCATGGCCAGCCCAAGGCCCTTGCTACCCCCTGTCACCAGTGCGGTTTTGCCTTCCAGCCGGAATTGCGACATCAAGGGGCCCATGACCTGCACTCCGAAAAAGGACTTCTCGCTGATTAACCGTGGGGCTACTACGAAGGATGGCCCCATCGTTCCACCACCCGCCCAGCGTCGCAAGGGTCTTTGGGTGAAAGGTTTTGGGTGAAAAGTGATCTTCCCCCATTCCCTCTTGACTTGGCGGCCTCCGCCAAGGCATGGCGCTCCCCAACGGGCGTACCGGGGGGTTCGTCCGTGGGGGGTTCATTTCAAATCATGTCCGCGCGCGGGCTTTTGGCACGGCTGGCACTGCTGGTCGCAACCCTCGGGTTGTGCCCCGGTTGCATGCACTCGCGCGAGGAGGAAAACAAAATTTCCTCTTGGGGAGTCCGCAGGCCGCCACTGCCCCTCTCCGGCGTGGTGGGGGCCGACGCCATCACCATGGCCGTCGCCGTGATTGAAGTCCCCATCACCGATACGTATGTCTCCCGCGATTTGTGGTCCATGGTCGATGAGCAGGCGCTGCCGCTCGAGTCCAAGGCCAACCTCGCCGCCAACGGATTGCGGGCCGGCCTGCTGGGGGGCCATCCCCCGCCCGATTTCCTGGCCCTGCTGACCTCTGAAAAGACTTCCGTCGCGCCCCGCCAGGTTCAAACCCGGCTGGGCCAGCCGTATTCTCCTTTCCCCCCTCTGAAACACGAGACACTCCAGTTCACCCTCCGCGATGGCGAGGCCTCAGAGTCCGTCGAATTCGCCAAGGCCCAATGCGTTTGGGAAGTCACCAGCAAGCCGGGCGAGGAGAAAAAGCTTTCGGTCAAGGTGGTGCCCGTCTTGCGCCACGGCGAGATGTTGTTCGAGCCCCAGTCTGTCACCGATG
The DNA here is from genome assembly GCA_017853285.1 of Gemmataceae bacterium. Lineage (GTDB taxonomy): Bacteria > Planctomycetota > Planctomycetia > Gemmatales > Gemmataceae > UBA6894. Next base: position 874 of record JAFMJU010000392.1, on the reverse strand, counting down.
CCGAAGGGGTGATGTCCTGGCAACTCACCCAGCGTCAGGATCAGGAAAAGTACGAGGGGTTGGCTGTGGAGGTCGATCTAGCCCCATCCGAATACCTTGTCATTGGCAGCACCAACCAACCCTCCGACAGTCTGGGTTCCTCCTGGCTCATGCAGGTCGATACCGAGCGCCCCGTCCGTCGCCTGCTGGTGATCCGGGTGGCAAAAAGCGGCCAGGCCTTGAAGGCCCCCGCCCCGGACGCGCCGCGTCCGCTGGCCCTTCAGGCCCAGGAATTGTCCCAATAGCCATCGGTGAATTTTCCACCTCCCCTGCCGCAAACCACACCCGCCATTTGTCTGTCTGGCGTTATAGTGTGTGACAAGCCAAGGCCCCGATTGAGCCGCGGGCTTTCCAACCTGATGGACCCAGTCAGTTGAACCGACAATCCTATCCCTTGCTGGAACTCCCGGGGCCAGCCACCGCCCCTACCCATGCGCGAATCGCGCACCGGGTGGCATGTACCGAGGCGGAGGGCCCGGGCAAGCGCTACGCCCTCTGGTTGCAAGGCTGCCCCCTGCGTTGCGCCGGTTGCTGCAATCCGCATTTCCTCAGCTTCACCGGCGGGCATTTGGTCACGCTAGAAAGCTTGGCTGAAGAGATCACCCGCGCCGTGACCGAACACTGCCTAGAAGGCATCACCCTCCTCGGAGGGGAACCCACCGCGCAGCCCGAGGCCGCGGCAAACTTGCTTGAGCATGCCCATTCCCTCGGCCTCAACACCCTGGTTTTCTCGGGGCACACGCTGGAAGAATTGCGGGCCCGGCACCAGCCTGCGCTGGATGCCCTTTTGGCCCAAACCGATTGGCTGGTGGACGGCCCTTATGATCACACGCAG
>JAFMJU010000391.1 GCA_017853285.1 Gemmataceae bacterium | reverse complement strand
TTGGCCCGCCTGAGTGTGGACGAGTTGAACCGGCGGATCAGCTTGGAACGGCAGGAGAAGGTGTTGGCGGCATTGGGCGGGGAATTGGCGACACGGGGCGAGGTGAAAGCGAGCGATGGATTGGGCCACCTGGCCGGATCGGTATACCCCGCCGTGCAGAAGGAGGGCTTGCGGCTTTTGAGCGTGTGGATGGAGGCGCGGTCCGCAGGGCAGGCGGCGGAGCTTTTGAAGCACGAGTCCGCCCAGGTTCGTCTGCTGGCCGCACGCCGGTTGCTGAACCTTAGGGACAAACGGGCGGTGGATGCCCTGTTGCTGCTGAAGGATCCGGTTGCGCGGGTGCGCGAGGATTTGCATGGTGAACTGAAGCGGATTGCCGGCAAGGACTTGGCTTCCCCGGGCAAAACCGTGGAGGAGCAGGAGCGGGCCGCGCGGATATGGATGGACTGGTGGAAACAGCGGGAAATGGAGTAGGATGACAAATCCTGCCGGGGGTTAGTCTTGCCCCACCCACCCAGGGAGATGGGCTGATGCCGGTGAACACCTTGAACCGCCGGGCTTTTTTGCAACTGGGGGGCAGCGCCTACCTTGGTACCACGCTGCCCCAGTTGGGGCGATTGGCGCAGGGGGCGCCCAAACCGGGCAACCAATCGGTGATCCTGGTGCTGCTGACCGGCGGTTGCAGCCAACTGGATTCGTTTGACCCCAAGCCGGACGCGCCTGCAGAGATTCGCGGGGAATTCGGCACCATTGCCACCAAACTTCCTGGCGTACGGCTCAGCGAGCATTTGCCGCTTTTGGCCGGACGGATGCAGCATTGGGCCCTGGTGCGGAGCATGTCGCACGAGCACAATGGCCACCTGCCGGCGACGCACCGCATCCTTACCGGATCTCCTATGCCGCTTGAGCGGGGCAGCGATCTGGACAATATCCTTTCGCGGCGGGATTTCCCTTGCTACGGGGCCGGGTTGGCGGCAGCGCGGCCGAGGCATGATGGGGTGCCCTCGGGCGTGACGCTGCCACATGCCCTGATTGAGGGGCCCTTGACCTGGCCAGGTCAACATGGGGGTTTTCTGGGGCCACGGCATGACCCGTTGCTGGTGACGCAGGACCCCAACAGCCCGGCATTCCGCATGGACACCCTGGCACTGGCGGAGGGGACCAGCGCTGAACGATTGGGGGGGCGTAAAAACCTGCTGGACGCGCTGGACAGCGCGGCAAACCCGGCCAAAGTGCACCAGGATGCCGCCCTGCGGATGCTGACAAGCGACCGGGTGGCGAACGCCTTCCGGATCCAGAACGAGCCGGAGCGGAACCGTGACCGGTACGGGCGGACGGCCTTCGGGCAAACGCTGCTGCTGGCCCGCAGGCTGGTGCAGGCTGGGGTACCGATGATCCAAGCCAACATGGGTATCGTGCAGAGCTGGGATACCCATGTGGACAACTGGGGCCGGATGAAAAACCGCCTGCTGCCGGAACTGGATCGGGCGTTGGCCGGTTTGATGGATGACCTGGTGGCCGAGGGATTGATCGACAACACGCTGGTGGTGGTGACGGGAGAGTTTGGCCGGACGCCGAAGGTCTCGACCTTGCCGGGAGAAAAGATCCCGGGGCGTGACCACTGGGCCGCTGTGTACTCCGCGCTGTTCGCGGGCGCGGGCGTAAAGGGCGGGCAGGTGATCGGCAAGTCGGACTCGAAGGCGGCGTATCCGGTAACGCCTTCCTTCACGCCCTATGATGTGGGCGCCACGGTGTACCACGCATTGGGCTTGGCCCCGGATACCGAGGTGGCTGATTCGCAGAACCGGCCCATCTTCCTGAACCGTGGGCAGGTGATGAATCCCCTGTATTCACTGGCCTAGGCGCCTTTTGCCATTCAGCCGGGTGCCCCTTTGGGGTTAGCATCGGTTGAGGTTGGAAGGCGAAGGGGATTGATAGTGGCCGCTAGCACCCGCAAGATTTTTTGTTTCTGGTTTTTAGCTGTTATGTCCTGCCTGATGGACCTAGGCAGCAAGGAATGGATTTTTGCCAACTTGCCGGGCCAGTTGAAGCCTGTGCCCGGCCATTATCTGGGGGCCCACCGGACCCTTTGGCAGGCGACGGAGCAGGTGGATAACGAGGGAGGGCAAACGGTTCCTCCCGGATTCCATCTTCATATCGCTTACACGGTGGATGAGCAGGGGCGGCAAGTGCCCCATGTGAACCAAGGGGCACTTTTCGGCATGGGGGGTGCGGCCTGGCAGGGTGTGGCCAACGCCATGTTCGCGCTAGTGAGCCTGCTGGTGGCGGTGGCCCTGGGTTTGTATGTGAGCCTTTGGCCGCAAAAACCAAGCTGGATGCTGGTCACGGCGCTTGGCCTGGTGGCTGGTGGCGCGGTGGGGAACCTGATTGATCGGGTGCGATTCAGCGGGGTTCGAGACTTTTTGCACTGGAACTACCTGTTCGACTGGCCGGTGTTTAACGTGGCGGATGTTTTTTTGGTGGTGGGCGCCGGTTTGATCTTGCTGGTTGGGATTGGAAGCCCGGCCCCGGTTACCAAGGAAACGGGAAATCTTTCAGAAAACCCATAACAGTAAAATATTGTAATACTATTTATCCTTCCGTGCCATCCTAAATTGTGTAAATATCCCTACATCCATTGCGCCTAATATCAAGAAGGGTAATTTGGAATAATTGAGCGGCATTTGTGTGCCTTATTTCTGCTATTTTTCCGAATGAGTGGAGATAGTGGGAAGTTTTGTTCGAATTCTCTAATGAATTCGTCCAATCCTTTGTGCCCGGACTACACGGGTCCGCCCTTGAACCAAACTTGAGCCATTACGTCATTAGAAGTGCTTAGATCATCGGCCTGGAAGGAAGAATGACCATGAGCGTACTCAGCCGTTTCACCCGTAAGTGGTTCCGCCGCAATCAGGGCCGCCCGACACGGTTGCCCCAGCAGATGATCAAACCGGGTTTGGAAAACCTGGAAGAGCGGACCGTGCCGACGGTGACTTTCAGCTACGACGGCGGGGCCGCGCTCAACGGGAATCTGAGCTTTATTTCGGACAATGTGAACTCCAGCGGCAACCCGGATGAGTTCACCCTTGTTGAATCGACCGGATTTGGGGAATGGCGGTTCCGGTCCGATCCGACCCCGATCGCCTACGGCAACACCGTGTTGGTTGCAGATGCAAGCACCGCGTCAGTACAGGGCACGCCTCCGCCATCGATCAATTACGCCGGGTTTTTTGACTCGGTCAAGCTGCGCCCCAATCTAGCGGCCAACACCCTATTCAATATCGATATGAACGCCTCCTACTCAGGCCTTCAGGGATCGGGCTTCATCCGGAATTTTTCCGGTTCCGCAGCCCCTGCAAACCGGTTGATCACCATCAACGCCGGGTCCGGTACCTTCACCTTTAAGGGTGGGATCCAGGACAACGGCAAGAACCTAGGGCTGACACTCAACAGCGCCGGGGTCACCCAAATTCTGACTGCCACCAACCCCTACACAGGAGCGACTACGGTCACCGCCGGCACGCTGCGGGTGGACGGGACCAACGCGAACAGCCCCGTGACCATCAATGGCGGCACGGTGAGCGGCACCGGCACGGTGAATACCGTGTCGCTTTCGAGTGGTAATTTTTCGCCCGGTGCCACCACCGGCATTCTGAACACCGGCAACCTGACCTTCACCGGCGGCACCTTCGATGCGGCCCTGGCGAGTACCAGCAGCTATTCCCAAGCCAATGTCACAGGCACTGTGACTCTTGGTTCCAACACCACATTGACCCTGAACCCAACCTTCACGCCGGTTACCGGCAACACCTTCACGATTATCAACAACGACGGGAGTGATGCCGTCAGCGGCACCTTCAAAGGTCTTGCCGAAGGGGGATCGGTCACCATCAGCGGCGTGAGCTACACCATCACCTACCAAGGCGGAACTGGCAACGATGTGGTGCTCACCGCCAACAACACCACCGTGTCC
>JAFMJU010000390.1 GCA_017853285.1 Gemmataceae bacterium | reverse complement strand
GTCCTGGAAAGGCGATAATGGCACACCCCGCCCGCGGCCATTCCTTCCAGGCCAAAACCCAAATGTTTGATGTCCCACCTGAAATGAAAGGTTTGGCTCTTCAACCTGAAGCAAGGACCACCTTTGCAAATACAGCCCGAAACCAAAATCCGCACCAAAAATATCCTATACTTTAAATCCAACGATTCCGCTCCAGCGGTTGTTATTGAAGGGGCAACCCCAGGGAGATCCACCATGATGATCCGCATGTGGCATCTATTTTCAGCAATGGCATTCTGCCTGCAGGCACCCGCCCTTCAGGCCGCCCCTCCCGTGGATGCGGAAGGTGCCGAAAGCTCCCGCGAAGGCACCTCTGCCCCAAGGGAACTCACCGGGCTTTCAGCCAAGGAAACCACCTTCCAAACCGGGCGCCCGCTGCAGGCGAAGGTGATCCGCTCCCAGAAGGAGGTCTCAGAACTGCTTTCCGATACCTCCGCCCCCGAGCTCGCCAAGCAGGTGGACTTCGCCAAAGAAAGCGTGGTGCTCTTCGCCTGGAAGGGCTCGGGCCAAGACCGCTTGAAGGCTTCCACCCTCAGGCACCAAACCGTTTTCTCGCTCGAGCCCGGCCGCACCAAGGACCTGCGCGAGCATGTGCGGGCCTATGCCCTCGCCAAAAACACACACTGGGCCATCGGTGTTTCCTACGATGAGGTGAAAAGCCTGATCCTGAAGGACAAGGTGCGCCATGCCATGCAACTGCACAATCGTAAGGTGATCGTCACCACCGCCGATGGCGTGAATTTCGAGGCCATCGAACCCAACCTCGACGACATCGTCCGCTTCATCATGGACAACAAAAAAGACATCCCGATCGCCACTGAGTGAAACAGCAGCGCCTGTTTGGGTGGCAATTTTGGCCCAATCAGGCCCGGCAAAAAACAAAAGGCCCGGGGGATTTCCCCCGGGCCTTTGCCCTGAGAATCGCGGGCCTCACTCAGCCGCGTTCTTTTTCTTCTTCTTGTCGAGCTGTTCGCCAATGAACTTCGACAGGCCCGGGCCCCGCAGCTCGCGGCTGGTGGCCACAATCTCGCCGGTGTCGCCGTCCACCAGGAGCACGAAGGGAATGGCGTTCACATCGTACCGCTCCCCGAGGGTGGTCTTCCAGCCCTTGCCCTCGTAGATCTGCTTCCAGGGGAGTTCCTTTTTCTTCAAAAACTCCTCCACCTTCTCCTTCTGACCCTCGTTGTCGAAGCTGATCCCCAGCACCTCGAAGCCCTTGCCGTTCCAGTCGGAATAAGCCTTCTTCACATTGGGGATCTCGGCGATGCACGGCCCGCACCAGGTGGCCCAGAAGTCAACCAGCACCAGCTTGCCGGCGTAGTCCTTGGGAAAGTCCACCTTCTTGCCGTCCAGGCCGTCCATGGTGAAAGGCAGGGCCTTCTTGCCCACACGCAGGTCGGGGGCCATGGCCATCTTGGGCAGCTCGGTGTCCGACTTGGCCAGCTTGAAGGTGTCGCCTTCCTTGCTCAGCACATAGGTGGTGCCGGTGAAGTTGAAGGGCTTGCCCAGCATGACCGACTCATACTTGCTGCTGCGGATCTTGTTGTTGTCCCGGTCGATCCAAAGCGCTCCCTTGGTTTCGGGGCCGGTGAAGGTGCTGAACTTCTGCCCGTCCAGCGTCAGGGTCAGCTCGTAGCCGAAATCGTTGTAAAAGAGCACCGTGTCCTTCAGCGCGGCGCGCTGGGGGTCCTTGGGGTCGAACCGGTACAGGTTGACGCTGGCCAGCTTGCCACCCATGTCGACCTGCGCGCTGCCGTTGTGCATGGTCATGTTGCCATTCTTGGTGGCGGACCACTTCGCCTCGGGATCGTTGGTGAAGTCGCCATCGTTGTTGGAATCAACGAACAGCCTGGCCGGCTTGCCCTCGGGCTCCTCCAGGATGAACGCCCAGGTCTTGTCGCCGAATTTGATCTTGCCGTAGCGCGCGGCGGTCAGCCCTTCGGGAGCTTTCTTCACGCCTTCCGCCTTGTCGGAAAGGGCGGCCCGCACTGGAGAGTAGCCACCCACCTTGGGTGTGATGCCCGAAGGGATGAATTTCACCGACACATCATCGGCGCCCAAACACAAGGCGGCGGTCAACGCCATGGAAGAAAACATGCTGGTTTCTCCGAAACTATTGCAAAACAAGAACTCATCTTGAAATTAAGCCCCGCCGCGAAGGCCGTCAAACCGCCCGCAAGCCGCCTGAAAATGAGAACAGGCCCCGCCAAAGCCGCACGGCGTGGGCAACCCGCATGTTGCGGATCGCGCACGCCGTGCGGAAAATCCTCGCCGTCCGACCGGACGGCATCAGGGGCAGTTGGGTCAGTTCTGGTTCGCTGCGGGCCGGGTGAATAACCGGGTGCCGCGGTTACCTGAGGTACGGCCGGCGGGCTGCCCGGCTGCGGGCGCCGTCTCACCATTGGCGGCGGGCGCTGCGGTCGGCTGGGCCGGGGCTGAATTCACCTGCTGGGTCGCCGGCTGGTTGTTTTGCTGGGGTTTTTGGCGCAGGTTCTTCAAAAATCCAAGCGGCCCAGCCTGCGCCGCGCCGCCGACAAAAGCCACCGCGATCAATCCAAAAATCAGTCGGGTCATCAATCATCCTCCTGAAGCAAGGCCCGCACTCGATCAAGGCAGTTCCTTCCCTTGGTGGGGCCTATCTTACGAATGGGACACAGCCTGGCCCGACCCGGATTTCTGAGCCGACTGCGCAAAACACGACAACTTTATCGACTGTAGGGGCTAAGCCATTGGCTCATTGCGGTTTAGCGATTCAGGGCAGCACACGCTCCCGGACCACGGATTTTTTCCCATGGCCCCAGCTGCGTGGGTGCCACTGCCAGCACTTTTCCTTCCATCCCCCCGCGGATAACATGTTCAAATGTTCACGCCAGCTTTTGCCGCCCCCGCCGGCGCCTGCGATTCGGATGGAGTTCGGATGGCTTTGCCCCAGGATGCCCGGTCGCTTCCAACACTGCTGAAGCAGGTCTTCGGCTACGACGAGTTCCGACCCCTGCAGCGCGAGATCATGGAATCGTCGCTGGCGGGCCGCGACACGGTGGCCATTCTCCCGACCGGTGCCGGCAAAAGCCTCTGCTACCAGTTGCCGGCCCTGGTCCGCAAGGGACTGACCGTGGTCATCTCCCCCCTCATCGCCCTGATGAAGGACCAGGTCGACCAGCTCGAGGCCGCCGGGGTGCCCGCCACCTTCCTCAACTCGTCCCTCGACGCCGCCACCCAACAGGCCCGCATGGCCGACCTGGACCGCGGCCGCCACAAGTTGCTCTATATCGCCCCAGAGCGAGTGCTGATGGGGAATTTCATGGACCGCCTGGCGCGCTGGGGCGTGGAGGCCCTGGTGGTGGACGAGGCCCACTGCATCAGCGAATGGGGCCACGACTTCCGGCCCGATTACCGCAACCTGGGCGAGTTGCGCGCCGCCCACCCCCAAGTGCCCGTGGTGGCGCTCACGGCCACCGCCACGCCCCAGGTGCGCGGCGACATCATCGCCCAACTGAAGTTGCGCGACCCGGCGGTCTACCTGTCCAGCTTCAACCGGCCCAACCTCGGGTACCGCGTGGTGGAGAAGACCAAGCCGGCCAGGCAGGTCTGGGAATTCGCGGCCGCCAGACCCGAGGATTCGGGCATCATCTACTGCCACTCCCGCAAGGGGGCGGAAGCCCTGGCCACCGCGCTGCGCGCCGAGGGTTTGTCCGCCATCCCCTACCACGCGGGCATGGACTCCGACGAGCGCGCCCGCAACCAGGAGGCCTTCATCCGCGACGAGGCCCGCATCGTCTGCGCCACGCTGGCCTTCGGCATGGGCATCAACAAGCCGAATGTGCGCTATGTGATCCACGCCGACATGCCGAAAAATGTGGAAAGCTACTACCAGCAGACCGGCCGCGCCGGCCGCGATGGCTTGGCCGGCGAGTGCCTCCTGCTGTTTTCCCGCGGCGATGTG
>JAFMJU010000389.1 GCA_017853285.1 Gemmataceae bacterium | reverse complement strand
GCCATGGGCGGCTCCTACGCCTACACTTTGGGTCACCGGAACGAACAGGGCCGCCTGGTGGGCCCGCGCAGGGACCATGGCGACGAAAGCCCCCTCCTGGCCGACAAGGGGCCGCGTACGCTGGGTGCCGGGGCCAAGGGCAACAGTGCCAACCATGGCGGGCGTGGCCAAAATGTGCTGCATCAGGGCGGACATGTCACCTTCGAGACCAACCGCCGGTTGCCCAATGGTGATGACATCTACCTCAATGGGATGGGTTGGCCCCGGGCCGGCATCCATGCGGGTGACAGGGTGCTCGGATCGGGCGACGACCACCCCTGAGCCGCGCACTCCGTGGCCCTGTCTGCACCCTGGGCGGTGTGCTAATCTGCAGAGACCCCGGACATGGTTCCGGGGTCTCGCCGTTTTCCGGTACGAGTCTTGTCCCGAGGTGAATGAAGTCATGGTGATGCCGCTGCTCCTTGAGGGACTGCACGAGATCGTTTCCCGTTGGCGCTGGATTCTCGCCTGGGGCGTGCTGATGATTGTTTTGGGGTTGGTGGCCTTGGCGGCGCCATTCACTGTTTCGCTGGGTACCACCCTGTTCGTCGGTTGGATGATCCTGCTCGGCGGGATCCTCGAGCTGGGTACCACCTTCTCGGCCCGCGGCTGGCAAGGCGTGTTGTTCTACCTGCTGGTGGGCCTGCTCGATATTTTGTTTGGCCTGCTGGTGATATCCCGGCCCATCGAGGCGCTGGGCATGTTCACCTTGTTCTTCGCGGCGATGCTTTTTGCCTCGGGCGTCTTCCGCTCCTGCATGGCTGTTTTTACCCGTGTCCCCAACTGGGGTATCACGCTCCTTTCCGGCGTGGTGTCCATCCTTTGCGGGGTGCTGATCGCGGCTGAATGGCCCGAATCCGCCATTTGGGTGGTGGGCACTTTCGTGGGGGTCAGCCTGCTGATGCGGGGTGTCTCCACCACCTCGTTGGCCTGGGGCTTGCGCCGGCTGGACCAGCGCTTCGAGGGCCGCCGGAAGGAAAAGCCCCTCCAGTCCGCCTGAAAGCACGGTTTTTCCGACCCGCCTTCTTGTCGCCGGCCTTGTTCCGCTGGTGTATGATCCGTCATTGAACCGGGGCGACGGCTGGTACCGCGCCCCCTCTCCAATTCAGCCATTTTGGAAAGGAATGTGCCGTGGGTTACCACCAGACTGCCAAGCATCGTCCGGGCAAAACCTCCCATCACCAGATCGGCCTCGTGCGCGGCCAGTTCGGCAATGTCGAGTTCGGCGAATGGGTGAAATTCCTGCAGAAGGCCGGATTCGACGGCTGGGAAGAGGCCTCCTGGGAGCTTGACCTGCGTCGTTGCGACACCGATGAGGGTGCCGCCAAGTACGCCGCCGAGCGTGTCGCCATGGCCAAGGCCCATGGCCTCGAGATCTTCACCGTCGCCACCCACCTCCAGGGCCAGATCCTGGGTGACGAGCCATCCGCGAAAACCCTGAACTTCATGGGTTCACAGACCGAGGCCCGCAAGGCCTACAAGGCCTGGCGCGACAAGGGCAACAAGCCTCCCCGCACCAACCCCTATTTCGTGCCCGAGGAAGTTGGCAAGCTGATGCATGAGGAGGCCCAGAAGGACCTGCTCGCCGCGGTGCGCTATGCCGGGCATCTGGGCAAACTGCAGGATCGCAAGGTGGCTGTGCCCGGCTTCGTGGGCTCCCCGGCCCACTGCTGGAGCCACTGGTTCCTGTTCCCGCCGCTTCCCGCCGGTCTCGATGGCCACAGCATTCCCGATGTGCGCGATGTCAGCCTCGAGCTGCTCGTCGAGCGATTCGGCCCGGTGTGGGACCTCTGCCGCAAGTACGGCACCACCTTCGACCTCGAGTGCCATCCCTCCGAGCGGGCGATGGGCGACATCGAGAGCGCGTCGGATTACATCAACCACATGAACAAGGCCGGCTACGAGGGGGTGGTGGGCTTCAACCTCGATGGCTCCCACATGGAGTGGCAGAATGTGTCGATGATCGACTTCATCCGCGAGTTCGCGCCCTACATCCACAGCGCCCACATCAAGGGTGTGTGGGTGGCCCGCGAGCACTGCCGCGCCGGTCGCCTGGGTGGCCACCGTCCCATGGGCCACTGGGCCAATGGTTGGAACTTCGTGACCGCCGGTTCCACCCGCGACGCCAACCCGCTGGAGGACATCTTCATCGAGCTCAATCGCATCGGCTACAGCGGTGCGGTGAACATCGAATGGGAAGACAACGATGCCGAGCAGCACGCCGGCGCCGTTTCGGCCCTGGCAGCCTGCCGCAAGGCCGACCTGCCCCCTTCCGGCATGCGCCACGATGACATGCTCAAGGGCTAAAAGCCCTTGTTTCAAGGGATAATGCCGGGCCGGGCGGGTGTATCACCCGCCCGGCCTTTTCATTGGAAACCGTATCCCTGTCATTTGCCCCCCGCCCTTGGAAAGTGGTAGGATTGAGGGCCCTCCCTAATCCGGATCTCCCGGCGAGTACGCCATGGCATTACCTCTTCACCCCCTGTCGCGGCGCGGTCTGGTCCGGCTGGGTGCATTCGGTTGGCTTGGCTTGGATCGTCTGCTGGCCCGGCCAAACCTGCTGCGGGCCGCCGATGGGGTCTCCATCCCCCCCAAGGCGGACCACGCCATTTTGCTGTTCCTCAACGGCGGTCCAAGCCATCTCGACACCTGGGACATGAAGCCCGACGCGCCCGCGGAGATCCGCGGACCCTTTGGTGGCATCCCCACCAGCGTTCCCGGCGTGCGTTTCGGCGAGCACCTGCCATTGCTGGCCCGCCAGATGCATCGACTCACGGTCATCCGCAGCATGCACCACAGCGTGAACAACTCCCACGCCGCGGCGGTCTACTGCGCCTTGACGGGGCAGGACCGCGGTGAATTCGGTGGTGGCGCCCGTCCCACGGACCATCCGGCCATGGGTAGCATCGCCGCGCAATTGCGCCCGCCCAAGGCCTTGGTGCCGGGCTATGTCAGCCTGCCCTATGTGACCCAGGAAGGCGCCGGCGGGCCGCCCCAGCCGGGTTTCGCCGGTGGCATTGCCGGCAAGGGGGGGGACCCCTTGTATGTGCTGCGTGATCCCAGCGCGCCGGGATTCCGTTTCACCGAGTTCGACCCGGCCGACGGCGTGGATGGCCTGAGATTGGCCGACCGGCGGGGCCTGCTGGGCAACATCGATATCCCCGGAGGCGACGATCCCGCCCTCGCTCCATTCCGGGACCGGGCTTTCCGCCTGCTGGTCTCCCCGGCCAGTCGCCAGGCGTTTGAATTGGAGCGCGAGCCCGCCAAATTGCGCGACGCCTACGGTCGCAACATCTACGGCCAAAGTACTCTGCTGGCGCGCCGGCTCATCGAGGCGGGAACCCGTTTGGTCTGTCTCAGTTGGGCACCCCACGCCAACGCCACCTGGGATACCCACGGCAACAATTTCAAGGCGCTCTCCGGTAGCCTGCTTCCCCAGCTCGATGCGGCAGCCGGCACCTTGCTGGAAGACCTTGCGAGCCGCGGCCTGCTCGACCGCACCTTGGTGCTGATCGGCGGTGAGTTCGGCCGAAGCCCCAAGGTCAACAAGGACGCCGGGCGCGATCACTGGAACTTCTGCTACTCGTTCGTGGCGGCCGGCGGTGGATTCAAGCGGGGGTATATCCACGGCGCCAGCGACAAGATCGGCAGCCACCCCAGTCTCTCACCGCTCACCCCGGCCGATCTGGTGGCTACGGCGTACCAATGCCTGGGCATTTCCCACGAGCAGGAATTGCGGGACAGGCTGGACCGCCCCTATTTCGTCTGCCCATGGGGCAAGCCGGTGCCCGACCTGCTGGCCTAGGCAAAATTTTCCACCCCACCATCATCTTGACCCGGGCTGTTCCCGGAAACTAAAGTGATAATGTCCGGTCCTGAAAAGGCCCGGCGGGTACCCGGTAGTGTAACGGTAGCACAAGAGTTTTTGGCACTCTTTGTCTAGGTTCGAATCC
>JAFMJU010000388.1 GCA_017853285.1 Gemmataceae bacterium | reverse complement strand
CAAGGGCAGTGCCGGCTTTCTGGGACTGCACCAACTGGAGCACTTGGCCCACGCGACCGAAACCCTGCTCGACGCGATGCGCAAGGGCGTTGTCCCCCCTTCGGCCCCGGTGACGGACCTGCTGCTGAGGGTGGCCGATCGACTGCAGGGCCGTGTGGACGGTTTGCCCGAGAGCGAGAAATCCGATTCCCCAAAGGATGGGGAACTGATGGACAGGCTGAAGGAATTCGCCTCAGGCAAGGCGCCCGCTGCCCCGGCACCACAATCCGCTGCCGCGCCTCCTTCGCCTCCATCCAGCCTGCCGGAGATCGACCCGGCCCTGCTCCAGGAATTCATGGCCGAGGCCCGCGAACACCTGGCCTCCCTCGCGGAGGGGTTGCTGGCCCTGGAATCCGACGGGAAATCGCCGGTGACAGGCGCCATCGACCCGCTGTTCCGTGCGACCCATTCCGTCAAGGGCAGCGCTGGCTTCCTCGGCTTCCGGGGTCTGGAACGCCTGGCCCACGCGACTGAGACGCTTCTGGACGGACTCCGCAAGGGCACCGTCACCCCGGATCAGGCGGTGACCGACCTGCTCCTGCGGGTGACCGACCGACTGAGGGCCGCGGTCGAGGCGCTTCCTGCCGACACCGCCGCCGCCCATGATGACCTGATACAAAAGATCCAAAATGTAATTATAACCGGCCGGCCGGACGCCCCCGCCAGGGCGGCGCCCGGGGCGGGCACCGCCACCTTAAAGTCCCAGCCCACAGTCGAGCCGCCGCCACCCCCAGCCGATGCCCAGGGGTCGGAGCGGTCGGCGACCATCCGGGTGCCGGTGGAGGTCATCGACCGGCTTATGAACCTGGCCAGCGAACTGGTCCTGGCCCGCAACCAGGCGCTTGAGACGCTGGTCACCCCGGCTGACGCCCGCGGGCGGCAGTTGCTCCAGCGGATCAACTCGGTCACCACAGACCTGCAGCAGGCCGTCATGCTCACACGGATGCAGCCGGTGGGCACCGTGTTCAACCGCTTCCCGCGCATGGTGCGCGACCTGGCCCGATCCCTGGGCAAGCGGATCCACCTCGCCGTCACCGGCAGCGAAGTCGAGTTGGACAAGAGCGTCCTCGAAAAATTGGCGGACCCCCTCAACCACCTTGTCCGCAATGCCTGCGACCACGGGCTGGAGCCGCCCGCCAATCGCCTGGCCTCCGGCAAGACGGAGGTCGCCAACCTCGAACTGAGCGCCCGCCAGGAGGGCGGGCAGATCCTCGTCCGTGTGGCCGACGACGGGCGCGGGATCGATCCGGGCAGGGTCAAGGCCAAGGCGCTGGAAAAAGGTCTGGTCGGCCCGCAGGATCTCGACGGCCTGACGGATAGCCAGGCCCAGGCCCTCATCCTCACGCCAGGTTTCAGCACCGCTGAAAAAGTCACCGACATCTCCGGCCGCGGGGTCGGCCTCGATGTGGTGAAAACCAATCTCGAATCCATAGGCGGCACCCTGCAGATCGACAGCATCCCGGGCCAGGGCACCACCTTCTCTCTCAGGCTGCCGCTCACTCTGGCCATCATCCCCGCCCTGGTGGTGCGCGTCTCGGGCGAAAGGGTTTGCATCCCCCAGAGGGAGCTCCTGGAGCTGGTAAGCGCGGCCAACCTGCGCGCCCGCCCCATGGGCGGCCGGTTTGTTGTGGAGCTGCGCGGCCAACCCCTCGAGACCATTCACCTGGGCAAGGTTCTTAAATTGGAATCAGCCGAATCTCCCGCCTTCAATCGCGCCGGTTTCCTGGCGGTCGTCCGGGCGGGCCAGCGTATCGTCGCGCTGGCCGTGGATGAGCTGAACGGCAGCCAGGAAATCGTGGTCAAGCCGCTGCATCCCCTGCTGCGGGGCCTTGGTCTCCATGGCGGCGCCACCGTGCTGGCCGATGGCCTTCCCGCCCCGATCCTGGACATCGAGGGCGTGGTCCGTGCCGCCGGCCCGGCCTTGCTGGCTACCAACCATGCCAACGCTACCGCCGCACCCAGCCGGACGGAAATCCCGTCCCAGTCGGCGGTGGTTTTCGAATTCGGCCCGGCCGAACGATTCGCCGTTCCCCTGGCACTGCTCAAACGGGTGGATCGGGTCCTGCCCGGTCAGGTGGAAAGAATTGGCGACCGGCAAATCGCCCGGCTCGAGGCGGCCAACCTCGCCATGATCTTTCCCGACAAGGTCATGCCCGTGGGAGCCCCGGAAATCCTTCCCGGTGAATTGTTCCTGCTCACGCCCCGCGAGGGCGGTCAGGGCAAGGCGCTCGTCGCCACCTCCATCCTCGATACCACCATGATCCCCATGGCGCTTGAATCACCGCCGCTCGAGCACCCCGGCATCTTGGGCTCGACCCGATTGGCAGGCAGGCTGACCCTGGTCGTCCACCCCGGTAGGCTCCTCGCTTCCTCCCAGGCGGAGGCTTCCTGCGCATGAACTCCCAATCCGGGCTGACCACACTGTGCATGATCCGCCTCGAGGACCAGGTCTACGGCATCGACATGCTGGCAATACGCGAAGCGAACCAGTTCACCCAAACCGTCAAGGTGCCCGGCGCTCCTCCTGAGGTGCTCGGGCTGGTGAACCTGCGAGGGTCGCTGTACCTCCTGCTCAATGTCCGCCGGATGCTGGGCCTGCCGGATCGGAAGCCTGGCTCCGAGGACCTGCTCATTGTCTTCCGCCCCTCACAGGGCGAGTCCTTTGGCATCGTGGTGGATTCCCTCGATGACACCCGCGTCCTCGCGGAGCGGCACATCACCCCGCGCGAACCCGATGACGGGATCGTCACCGCCATCGCCCTCGACAACGGGGTTTCATTCCCCCTGCTCTCCCCGGAATTCATGTACCGGAAAGCAAAGGCCCAGATCATCGGGCACCAGGCCGGTCCGGCCCCGACCAACGCGCCCATGATGGAGAATAAGTCATGAAGAATCTGCCCATCGGCTGGAAACTCGCCATCTTGGTCGGTTCACTTCTGGTGGCCACCGCCGCGGTTGCCCTCTTCAGCCTCACGGTCCTCCAAAGGGTCAACGCCACCGTCGAGGAGATGGTGGATTCCTCCGCCAAGGCGCTGGTATCGGCCACCCGGGCCAGGAACCAGATGCTCCGCTCGGTCCTTGCTGAGCGCTCTAGCCTGATGGAGGAAAGGGACAAGGAATCCACCGTCCTCGCGAATCAGTCCCGGGAATACAATTCCAAAACGGAGAAATTTCTGGCCGAATTGGAATCTGCTCTCAACCGGTCAAAATCCACCTCCGAGCGCCGCAGCTTCGACGAATTCAAAAGGGCCTGGACCGAAATGGTGAAAACCCAGGCCAAGGTCCTGGAGCTCACCGTCCAGAACACCAACACTAAGGCCAGCGCGATACTCAACGGGGAGCTGGAGGACCTTCTGTCCAGGGCCCGCTCTTTCCTGTCCGCGCAATCCCAGTCAGCTCAAAAATTTCTGGCGGCTTGGGACGGCAAGGATCCTGAAAAGGCCCGCCGCGAAATCGGCAGGCTCCGGGTTGCCCTGACCTGCCTGAACCAAATCGACCGCCTCAGGATTTACCTGGCTGATCACATCGAATCCCTGGACCCGGCCTCGATGTCCAAGATCGAGGAACGCCTGGAACAGATTTTGGTTGATATGGAGACAAGCCTGAGGGAACTGGCTGACCATTTGCAGGAAACTGAACGGGGAGATCTGAGGACGGTCCAATCCATGTTGGGGGATATGCGCAGGAAAACCTTGGAAATCGTCCGCCTCTCACGACTAAACACCACCAATTTGTCCCAAACCATGAGCTCCACCACTGGTGCTGACCAGATGGAGGCGGCCGACAAGGCGATCCAGGATTTGATCGAGAGCCTCAATTCCCACCTTGAGGAAGACAAGGCCAACGCCCAATCCGCCTACCATCGTTCCATCCTGGTGACACTGGGCGTCGGACTTTTGGCCGTCCTCGTCGGCGGGCTTCTAGGATTCCTGGTCAACCGGGGGATCACCCGCAC
>JAFMJU010000387.1 GCA_017853285.1 Gemmataceae bacterium | reverse complement strand
AGTCCGGAACGAAAATGTCCTGCGGCAACTATTATTTGGGGAAATTCGGGCAAGGGTCCTATGAAAGGGGCCCCGTCCGGGCTCCCCGGGCGTAGCCCACACCATGTTTTGACAATCGGGCAATCCTTCAGGGCCGGAACCAATCGAGTGGCCCAATGGTGGAGATGGCTAACGGAATTCGGGTTGCAAGTCTTATCGAAACCTGAATATTCCTCGGTGCTACCACAAAGGACGAGGCCGTCTTTCCTTGGCACAAGGTACATTTTTCCCTGTTCAACGATTCCGGGAATCAACCCTGTCCGGCCTTGATACAGGATGATCTGCCCTTTCACCGGGGTTATGGGAAGCATGATTCCCAAATGATGTGAGATTGCTTTGGTCCAGGCCCCGGTGCAAATTACCGCATTTCGGAAATGATAAGTCTTCTTTCCTGACTTGGCGGATAAGGCGCCCGATTTTTCCGAGGGTTTGTCCCACTCCTCGATCGCCTCGTTGGGATGAAGTGACACTGCCAGGCCTTTTAATCGTTCCAACAGGGCGCTGATATGCCATGGATTCCTGATTTGGGCCTTATCCGGCAGCCAAAAACAATTCACCCCTTTTATGGAGTGGTCACAGAGAGCCGAAAACCTGTATCTGCATTCTGAAATAGACCAGGGCTCATAACGAATCCCATGTTCAGTCCAAGTGTCGCACCATGGGTGGGCGGTTTCCCCATCCAGTGGTATTTCCAGACCGCCACAGACTTGGTAGCCGTTGTCTAATCCCGTAAGTTCAAGGAGTTCCGCGGAAAAGGATGCCAAACCACGGATTGAAATGGCCCGCAGGCGATCGAGCGGGCCGGCATTCGGGGAGGTCTGGGGCGGGGCGAGAATACCAGCACCAGCCCAGGAAGCCTCCTGGCCGAAATTTCCCCGGTCAAAAATGGCGACAGAACGCCCGCTTTGGGCCAACTGGAGGCCTGTGGTTAGGCCGATAATGCCGCCACCTGCCACCAATACATCGAAAACTGCTTTGCTCATTCATTTTATAATAGGAATTAGGCAAAGCGGGATGGCCTACCTTGATTGTTGTGGCCGTTCTCGGCACTTGCAATTGGCTGATTTTTGACGGGAAGAAAATGGACATCAGGTCGGCAGAAGTTTTGGAATTCCCCAAGGTTCGCGACTTGCTTGCGACCTACGCGGAGAGCAGCCTCGGTAGGGAATTGGCCCTTGGATTGACTCCGTTGGGAGATCTTGGCCAAATCCGGAATGAACAAGCCCTTTTGGCCGAGATGATCGATGCGGTTTCCGTTGATATCGGGCCACCCGTCCAGCGCCTGAAGGATGTCCGGCTATTGGTAAGGAGGGCCGCCATAGGGGCTCAACTGGATGCCGGTCAATTGCTCGAGATCGCGGAGGTCCTGCTGGTCACCGGGGCCATTTTTCGCTGGAGGAGCAAGCTCAATGAAAAGCATCACCGCCTCGGCGAGCTTGCCGCAACCATTCCCGATTTGGGGCCTGTGGCGAAAACAATCCAGGGTTGCATAGACTCCCGGGCCCATGTCCTGGATATGGCCAGCCCTGATTTGGCCGAGGTCAGGCGCAAGATCAATGAGGTAGACGAACGCCTCAAGGCCATGGTGGCCAGGCTGCTGAAGGACCCGGAAATCCGCAAGGTGTTGCGATATCCCAACGCCTCGATGGAGGGGGATCGCTTTGTGCTTCCAGTTGCCTCGAACCACCGCCATAGGGTTTCCGGGGTGGTTCATCGAACAAGCGCCAGCGGGGAAACCTTGTTCATCGAGCCGGCTGGTGTGGCCAGTCTGGGTGTGGAACGGGGATTACTCAAGGTTGAGGAAGAGAGGGAAGTCCGCAAGGTTCTCCGGCGCCTTGCCGGAGAGGTTGCCAAGGTGGCCAATCCCCTGGGCCACGCCATCAGCCAAATGGCCCGATTGGATCTCATTCAATCCAAGGCCAGATACGCCCTGGATTTCCAAATGATTGTCCCGCATTGCTCTGGGGACAATGCGTTGTTGCTAAAAAGCGCCAGGCACCCGTTGCTGATGCATATTTTCCGAAATGGAAAAATGGGGTCGGAATCCGTCCAGGGTGGTGCGGCGAGGCAGGTTGTGCCGATTGATGTGGGCTTGGGTGGTGGGCATGACATTTTGGTGATTACCGGCCCCAACACCGGTGGCAAAACCGTTGT
The DNA here is from genome assembly GCA_017853285.1 of Gemmataceae bacterium. Lineage (GTDB taxonomy): Bacteria > Planctomycetota > Planctomycetia > Gemmatales > Gemmataceae > UBA6894. Next base: position 1,809 of record JAFMJU010000387.1, on the reverse strand, counting down.
CCTCAAAACCATTGGCCTCCTTTCCCTGATGGCCCAAAGTGGAATGGCGGTTCCGGCGGGGCAGGGGACCTGCCTGCCCGTCTTTGATTCGGTTTTCGCGGATATCGGTGATGAACAGTCGCTGGAGCAATCCCTCAGCACATTCAGTTCCCATATGATTCAGGTTGCGCGCATCTTGGGTGCGGCCACCGCCAGAAGCCTGATACTTTTGGATGAAATGGGGGCGGGAACAGATCCTGCTGAAGGGGCGGCCTTGGGGCAGGCTATCCTCTCGGAGATGTCCGATTTTGGGTGTCTTGCGGCGGTGACCACCCATTTGGGTGACATCAAGAAATACGCATTGCACAAACCGAAAATGTTGAACGCGGGGGTGGAATTTGATCCGGTTTCCCTTCGGCCTACCTACCGGTTGGTTTCAGGGAAAACAGGGAAAAGTTGCGCGCTTCTAATCGCCAAGTCGTTGGCCTTGCCCGACCGCTTGCTGACCAGGGCACGGAAGAATTTGCGCAAGAAGAAGGCCGGATTGGCCCGTGTGAAGGAACTGGAGCGGCAAAAAAGGACCGAGGAATTACTGCACCGTTCGACCTTGGAGGCGAATGTTGAAATCAAAAGGCAGGAGGACGCAAGGCTTCGGCTCCTGGAAAAGGAGGAACGGCGCAGGATTCAGGAAATGACTATCAACAAATGGCGTGAATCAGTTCATCCTGGTCAGGAGGTTTTGTTGCCCCAGTTTGGTCAAAAAGGAACCGTGAGCCGTGTGAACCGCGATAAAGGTGTTGCTGTGGTCACCGTCGGCCTTGGCCAGTGGGAAGTCAAACTGGTTGATCTCCTTCCCCCGGCGAATTGAGATGCGTTTCGGGCTCGCCCCGACTGTCAGCGATTATTTTTGGATGGGCCCCAGGAAAAAATGTTTCCGGGGCGACCTTTGCCTGGAAGTCCACGACTCCCGCACAAATAATCCCTTCAAGAATCGCAAGGGGGGCGTGAATGATCAAGGTTGCGATGATTTGGGGCCACCAATCAGCCGAACCCCCTATAAGCAGGGTGAATCCGTAAATGGATGACACCAGCAGAACGGAAAAAAGGCCTGTTGCAAAAGCCGGACTTTTTAGGGAGGTGGATGTCAGCCGCCCTGCTTTTCCAATTTTCTTCTGTGACCAAAAACGAAATACCTGGCCACAAATGATGGCTGGTATTCCCATGACAAGCAGGTTGATCCCCAGGCTGAAAACACCGCCATGTGAAAAAAGTATCGCCTGTAGCGACAAACCGCAGGCAATCGCGATCAGGGATTGCCAACCCAGCAGAATTCCAAGTAGCCCGGTAAGCAGCAAATGAGTGCGGGCCCCGATCAGGGTCGGCACATGCAGAAGCGATGCCAGAAAAAATACCGCGGATAATACCGCGATCCTTGGAATGTCATCAGGTTTGGTTACCCGAATGGCAATCCCAAGGAGCAGGCATGCTGCCAACCAACCCGCAAGGCATACTTGGGAATTCAGTTGGCCGTCCGCGACATGTACCGCCCAAACCGGTTCCAAGCCTTTGATCCTTCGATTAAAATGGATTTTTCCCTGGTATTGGTCAAAGGCTCAGGGGGAATGACCGTATATTTGCTCGATTTCCTGAACCAGCTCGGGCTGATCCTTTTTTACTTTTTCCAGGAATGCGGCGCAGGTCGGGCGCTCGCGAAATGAGATGGCGTATTGCAAAATGCTTCTGGATAAAAGCGGCCCTTCGCCTTTGGCCGGAAAGCTTGAAAGAACCTGCTTTTCCAGCCGCGATTGTTTCCAATTTCGCAGATAATCA
>JAFMJU010000386.1 GCA_017853285.1 Gemmataceae bacterium | reverse complement strand
TCCAATAGTTTGGATTGGACAGTGATGGATTGGACTGCCCAATGTCATCGGATCCGCGGATTGACGGTTTGGGCGGATTACGCTCGTGACCATGGCCATCAGGCAGAAGCGATTTGTGCGGCCATGGAAGGGGAATTGGATTGTTTCGAGGTGGTGGATCTTTGTGAAAAAAGGCCGGGCGGGTTGTCGCTTTGGTATGCCATGGCCGGGGCCGGAATATTCCTTCCATTGGTTGGGGCCAGCGCCAAAGATTCCAACAGGATTCCAATCGGTTACCTGAGGACAATTTTTCCTCTCCAGGGAGGTGTCTGTTTTTCCGGAGAAGCCAAGCTGGTTCAGCAGGCTTGGGTGAATGGAATTAAATCCGGGGTTTCAAGTGTGACCAGATGGCCGTTTTTATTCACCCGTAAAATTCAGGACGGGGAAGGTTTTGTCAAAATCACGACCGAAGTGGGACCTTTGACTGAGCCATTGGTGCTTGAATGGGTTCGGCCTAATGGCCAGGTCCTCTCAACGATTGACCTGACTCCCTCCAGGGAAAACCAGTTGGTGTCTGAAAATGTGACGGGCCCAATGCCCTGTCGCCTGGCTGCACGTTTGCGAAAGCCTGGGGGCGAGTTGATTGCCCATGAATCGTTTCATGTGGATTGCAGTCAGAAAAATGGAGAGGCACCAGTCGATTCAGGGATGACCCGGAATTTGGAAGATCGACTCCGTGACGGGATTCGGTGGGTAGCCAAAATTGCCGGACCCCAACCCGAAAGAGAGATGCTTTACAGGAAGGAGCTTTTTTCAAAAGCTTTGGCCAGATGGATGGATCCTAAATTGAATTGAAAAGGATCGAATGCCTTAACTTGTTTCCTTGAAAAACCTTTCCAAGATTCTTGTTTTCAATGTTTTCAGGATCTGGTCCAACGGAGCGGACGGGCCAAATTCCATTCGGTACGATGGATAGCTAACTTGGCCTGAAGTCACCATTTCTGAAGAAGTCGAGCGGGGCTTAAAATGGATAGAATTGCATATGAAGGAATAACCTTTGATGATGTCTTGTTGGAACCAGCATTCAGTACGATAGTGCCAAGGGATGCCGATGTTCGCACCCATTTAACAAAAAAAATCAAGCTTAATATACCAATTTTATCATCGCCAATGGATACAGTTACGGAAAGTGATCTAGCTATTGCACTCGCCCAGGAGGGTGGGATAGGTATTATCCATAAGAATATGTCTGTTGTTGATCAGACTAGGGAGGTTGATAAGGTTAAGCGCAGTGAAAACGGGATCATTGTGGACCCGATCACCCTGCCGCCGGATGAAACGGTTGGAACCGCCCGGAAAATCATGGAGGAGCATAAGGTCAGCGGGGTTCCCATCACCACCAATGGGCTGCTGAAGGGGATCATCACCAGGCGCGATCTGAAGTTTTTGGAGGACAATCAGCAGAAAATCAGCGAAGTGATGACCAAGGATAATCTGGTCACCGCCTCTGAAAGCACCAAACTGGAGGAAGCTGAACGAATACTCACCAAAAATAAAGTGGAGAAACTTCTCCTGGTGGACGATCAATACCGACTGAAGGGCCTGATCACCATCAAGGATATCGACAAGCTGACCAGTTTCCCTCATGCCTGCAAGGACGAACGGGGAAGGTTGCGAGTCGGTGCGGCCGTGGGGGTACATGATTATGAGAGGGTGGAATCCCTGCTGAAGGCCGGGGTGGATGTGGTGGTGGTTGATTCAGCCCACGGCCATTCCGCCAACGTGATTGAAACGGTCCGAAACCTGAAGAATCGTTATCCGGTTGAGGTGATTGCTGGAAATGTGGCTACCCGGGAAGGGGCAAGGGCTTTGGTTGAGGCTGGTGCCGACGCTGTGAAGGTCGGAATTGGGCCAGGGTCCATCTGTACCACAAGGATCATCTCCGGTGTGGGTGTTCCGCAGGTAACGGCGATTTTCGAGGCTCTGAAGGGAGTAGAGCAGGCTGGAGTCCCGGTGATTGCCGACGGAGGGATTCGTTATTCCGGCGATATCACCAAGGCTATTGCGGCCGGGGCCAACTGCGTGATGCTGGGCAGCCTTTTGGCCGGATTGGCTGAGAGCCCGGGGCAGATGATTCTGTACAAGGGGCGGACATTCAAGGCTTATCGGGGCATGGGATCAGTCAGTGCCATGATGGCCGGTTCGAGGGATCGATACAGGCAAGGTGAGGGTACCAGGGAGAAACTGGTTCCCGAAGGGGTTGAGGGAAAGGTTCCGTATAAGGGCCCGCTCGCTCCTTTCATTTTCCAATTGGTTGGCGGTTTAAGGGCCGGAATGGGGTACTGCGGCACGAAAAACATTGACGAACTTCGGACCAAATCCAGGTTCGTGAAGGTGTCGGCCGCATCAGTCAGGGAGAGCCACCCGCATGACATTTCCATCACCATGGAATCGCCGAATTACAGTTCCCGCCAGGAAGGCGTGGAGAGTGGCGATTAGCGCCCTGACCCTGTTTTTGGGTACAGGTATCAGTGCCAATGCGCAGCAGGCAAAGCCGGTGGATAATCCGGTCGCCCCCTCTAGCATCCTGAATATCGCTCCCGGGGAGCTTCCTACCGGTTTTACAGTGCAGTTGGAACCCCCTGGGCCGGAAAGGCTTTTCCGCATCGAATCCGAGGAGGCCCTCCGCGAGCGGATGCGTCAGGAAAAACGCAACAGTCCCAAGATGGACAGGCTGGTTTTTCCTGAGGAGGTGGTCCTGAGTAATTCGGTTTACGATCCCAATTGGCGTTCCACCAATTGGAAACCGATGGTTCGCCAAGTGGAACCCAACTACCTGGTCCACGGCCGATTGTTGTTCCACGAAAAGAACAGCGAGCGGTACGGTTGGGATCTGGGAGCGGTACAGCCTTTTGTTTCGGGAGCGTATTTTTTGGCTGATATGGCTTTGCTGCCATACCATTTGGCGACGGATCCCCTCCGCCGGTTTGATTCGAATGCTGGCTATTGTTTGCCGGGCGATCAAGTTCCCTACATGCTTTACCCCATCGGGGCCAGCTCGACTGGATCGGTGGCAGAAGCCGCGGCGGTGTTTGCCCTGATCGCCTGCTTCCCCTGATGATGCGCGGATAAAAGAAGTCTTCAAAAATCCGCAAGGCGGGAGAATGTCCCGCCTTGCGGATTTTACCTGTTGGTTTTGGCTACCCGGGCGGCATGGATTCCCGCCAACCATCCGGTGCTCCAGGCGGCCTGGAAGTTGAAGCCGCCGATCGGCCCGTCCAAATCAAGGACTTCCCCTGCCAGAAAAAGTCGTGGCTGGATTCGGCTTTGCATCGTCTTGAAATCAACCTCCTCCAAGGCCACACCCCCGGAAGTCACCTCTGCCTTGGCATATCCCAGATCCCCAAGGATGGTCAGGGGTTTCGTTTTGATGGCACTTACGGCGTGGGCTCTTTGGGATTTGGATAATTCCGACAACTTGCAATTCAGCGAGTTTTCTTGGCCTATAAGCGAATCAACCAGTCTTCTCGGCAATGGATCGGAAAGCAGGCTCGCCAGTGATCGCTTTCCATTTACACGGGCCGAGAGGATGATCCAATCATTCATTTGCTCGTGTGACCGCTCAGGTGAGAAGTCCGCCTCTAAAGCAAGTCCTTCAGGGTGGTTCCAGTCCGCCATCAACCTGGTCAGATTCAGAGGGCATGGACCGGTGATTCCGACATGGGTGAATAACATCGATCCCCTTGTCGTTCCAATCTTTTCCCCTTGGCCTGCTTGGGTCCGTTTGGAAAGGGTAAGGCAAACATCGGGAGTGGTGATTCCGGCGAGATCCTTCACCCACGGATCGCCCAATGCCAAAGGAACCAGCGCTGGCCGTGTTGGGACGATCGAATGTCCCAACCGGGCGGCGAATTCAAATCCATCTCCGGTTGTCCCGCACCGGGGGAAGGACAAACCCCCCGTTGTGAGGATGAAGGTCGAGGCGCTGTGGCTTCCGTAGGGGGTGATGACATGGAATTGGTTTGG
>JAFMJU010000385.1 GCA_017853285.1 Gemmataceae bacterium | reverse complement strand
CATCGCATTGGCCTCGCTGTTGCAGCGCGAAAGCCGGGCCGCGGATCTTGCCCCCCGCAAGCCGGGCCCGATGATCCGGCCGAAGGCGAAGCGGGTGGTCCAGTTTTTCATGGCGGGCGCCGCCAGCCACATCGACCTGTTCGACCACAAGCCCGAGTTGGAAAAGCGCCACGGCCAACCCTCCGATTTCGGCGAGAAAGTCGAGACATTCCAGGATGGCCTCGGCCCATGGCTGAAGCCCGTCTGGAAATTCAAGCCATTTGGCCAATGCGGCAAGCTGCTCTCCGAGCCGGTCGCCTCGCTGGGCGATGTGGTCGACCAAATGGCCTTCATCCACAACATGACCGGCAAGACCGGAGTGCACAGCCAGGCTACTTACCTCCAGGCGACCGGGTTCCAAAATCCTGGCTTCCCCGGCATGGGCGCCTGGGTCAGCTACGGTTTGGGCAGCCTGAACGACAACCTGCCCACCTTTGTGGTGCTGCCCGACCATCGTGGGTATCCCAGCAACGGCCCCAAGAATTGGGACAGCGCCTTTTTGCCCGCCAACCACCAGGGAGTGGTGCTGCGCCTCCACCATGATCAGCCACTGGACACCCTGTTCCCCGACCCTGCCGCGGGCTTCAAGCCCGGCAACGAGAAATTAAACCGCGACCTGTTGCTCCAACTCGACCGCAAGCATGCCGCCGCGCGGGCGGGGGATGGCCGTCTGGAGGCCCGGCTGCGGGCCTACGAACTCGCGGCGAGTTTGCAGGTCACCGCTCCAGAGGCGCTGGACTGGCGCCATGAGACCAAGGAAGTGCTCAAGCTCTATGGTCTCGACCACGGCAAATCCACATTCGACCGCGAGATCAACGACCTGGAAGAAATTGACGCCATGGGCCGCAAGTGCCTGGTGGCCCGGCGGTTGCTGGAGAGGGGTGTGCGGTTCGTCCAGATCTGGTCTGGTTGCGACAACGGCTTCCCCCGCCGCAACTGGGATAGCCACGAGGATATCCGCCGGGACCATGGCCCCCTTGCGACCGGAATGGCCCGTGGCATTTCCGCCTTGATCAAGGACCTCAAACGCACGGGCCTGCTGGACGACACCTTGGTGCTGTGGACCACCGAATTCGGGAGGATGCCCAGCTCACAAGGGGGCAAGGGCCGCGACCACAACCCCCACTGCTTCACCAACTGGATGGCCGGGGGAGGTATCAAGGGGGGGACGACAATCGGCCCTTCCGATCCGTTTGGCTTCAAGCCTGCCGACCGCAAGGGCACTCAGGTCTACGATGTGCACGCCACGGTGCTTCACCAGTTGGGCATCGATCACACCGCGCTCACCGTGCGCCACAACGGCGCCGACCGCCGGCTCACCGATGTGCACGGTCATCTGCTTGAGGATCTGATCGCCTGAAAGCCGCCCTGAGTTGGCGAGGTTCAGCTTTTCTTGCCATAGACCTGCTCGGGATCGAAAACCTTTTCCTTCTCATTCAGCACCATCGGTTGACCGGCCTGCGCCCCCACAGGGATGGACCGGTAAAAGCAGGTCTTGTAACCCACATGGCAGGAGCCGCCCAGGCCACCCACCTCGACGCGCAACACCACCGCGTCTTGGTCGCAGTCGATGCGCAACTCCAAAACTTTCTGCGTCAGGCCGCTGGTGGCACCCTTGTGCCACAGTTCCTTGCGGCTTCGGCTCCAGTAAACCGCCTCGCCCAGACGGATCGTTTCCTTGAGAGCCTGCTCGTTCATGAAGGCGACCATCAGCACCTCGCCGGTTTGGTGGTCCACCGTCACCGCCGGCATCAACCCGTTCTCATCGAACTTGGGGGCCAGTTGAAACCCTTCTTCCAGTTCCTTCTTGCCGCCGCGCGGCGCGAAAATGATTTCCATCGGTTTCCCCGGAAATTCTCGAACAAAGCCCCATTTAATCACGCCGGGTCAGGGCCACCAACCCGGGGGGGGCACTCCTCAATGCCAATAGCCGCCGGGCACCCGGTTCAAGCCGCCCTCCCGCTGCTGCCGGATGCTGATGCGCGAATACCAGGGCCGGGCATCCCTGGGTGGATACCCCGCCGCCAACCGTTGTCGCCCCAGTTCCTCACAGCGCTCCCAGAAATGTTTCGGAATTCCGGCCTTGGCCCGGGCCAATCCCTGCATGTCAGAAACGAGCCAGTCAACCAGGACCGGCCAACCTTCGTTGAACTCACAAATCGAAAAAGGGCCCGGTACCAAATCACCAGATGGATTTTCGGTGCGGTCGAAACCGAATATGGCCAAAAACCGCTGCCCATTGGCAAGCGGGATTCCCTGGTTCAGCCATTCGGCACCCCGCCGCGGTTCCACCGCCAGCAGCATCACGGCGTCGGTGGAGGAACTGTACGCCGCCAATTGGCCACGGTCCGCATCCAGCACAATCACCGGTTCAACATGAAAATGCCAAAGGCGCATTGCAAGGGTTTCCATTGCTTCCGCCTGGCCGTCCGGATCATGGGTTCCCAACAAGCGGTCGATCCACCCGTCTGGAGCCAAACCCGAACCGAATTGGGAAGTGAACCTCAGCAATGCGGCAACGCCTCTGGAAATGGCGCCGGGCTCATGGAAAAGGTCGGGCTGAACCTGCCGCAACCTCTCAATATCCAGTTGCATGCGAGCCGGAAAATCATCATCGCCTCGCCGGCCCGGCACCATCAAAAGAAAAGGCCTACCCGGTGGAAAAGTCCGAATATCAAGCACCCAACCCTGCAATCGGTCCACCTGATCCCTTGGGACCCCAACCTTCACACTTCCAAAGTGGGTGATTTGGTGGGTTTCCGGTGGAATGTCGGCAACATTGCAGTGGGTTACGGTGGCGCTGGGTGCGTCCGGGGGTTTGGTGATCCGGAGTGCCGGCCCGAAGTAGGGATCCATTTTCACGATATGCCAGAACAATTTCCGGCTGCACCGCCTGGTGATCCGTATCGGAAACTCCAGGTCGGAAGCCTCGACGAGTTCGGGAAGAAACGGCGGCAACAGCGCGGGTTCCGGCATCATTGGCTCACTTGCCGGGGGGAACCCTGCCCTGGTGGATGAATTCATCCCGGCTCAGCACGCCATCCTTGTTGACATCGAACCTTTGGAACCGGTCGCGGGCTTGTTCGGCGTCGGACTGGTTGGCGAGGAATTCCTCGCGGGTCAGTTTGCCATCCTTGTTCTGGTCGCGTCGGGTGAACAGGGTCGCGCGGTCGTTCCCCTGCGCCGGTTTGCCTTGAACCTGGGGCCGTGCCTCGGGCTGTTTGGCCAACAACTCGCGCATTCGGGCGACGGTTTCCGGTTGTTCCCGCGCCAGGTTTTTCCTTTCCAGTGGATCAGCAGCGTAGTCGTACAGTTCCACCTCGGCCGTGTCAGCGGGGGCGCCTATGGTTTTCCACTCCACGAAACGGTGAGTGGGGGTACGAATGGCTCGCCCCAGACGGTTTCCCCTCGGAAACACATGGGTGACATGATCCCTTTCACCCTGCGCGCTTTTTCCTGTGACCAGTGGGGCAAAGGAAATACCATCCAGCTTTTCGGGAGTCTTCAAACCGGCCAGCTCACAAAGGGTGGGATAGATGTCAACCGTCTCAACCATGGCCCCGGATGCCCCGCCTTTCGTTTGGCCGGCGGCCTTCACCAGAAGTGGGATCCGGGTGGCCTGCTCGTAGTTGGTGTGCTTGCTCCACATCCCGTGGTCCCCCAAATGCCACCCATGGTCCCCCCACAGGACAATGACCGTGTTGTCCTTGAGCGGGGAGGCATCCAGGGCATCCAGCACCTTTCCCACCTGGGCGTCCATGTAACTGATCGCGGCGTGATACCCGTGGATCAGTTTGCGTTGCAGGTCTTCCGGTATTTCCCCCTTGTCCGGCACATCCTTGTAGTTGCGCAGTTCACCAAAAGCCGTGGGAGCGTAAGCCGGGGCACCTTCTGGCGCCCTGCGGACAGCAGGCAACTGGAACTGGTCGGTTTTATAAAGGTCCCAGTATTTCCTAGGAGCGCAAAACG
>JAFMJU010000384.1 GCA_017853285.1 Gemmataceae bacterium | reverse complement strand
TGATGGCCTGGGGCTGGGAAGGGTCCATCGTCCATTACAGTTTCGAGGGTTGGGTTTGGCTTGGAATCTTCCCTTATCTTCCCCCGGACTCGAATTGGATGCAAATGGGGAGGTTCCACCGCCTTCCTTGACGGTTTTCAAACCGCCCTCCATCATGAAGCAAGGCTTTTGGTGGTAATATTTTGTGAAAAACCTGCCGCCAGCTTTGGGGATGGAGTGCGCTTTGGAAGACCTGGAAAAAAATGCTGGGGCAAAGGCCCAAACGGTTGCCATCCCGGGGCGACTTCCCAGTGCGATGGATCGGGCCGTTCTGGCTGCTCGAATAGCCAACGACCATAAAGCCAAGGATGTCTTGGTGCTGGATTTGAGGGGGTTGACCCCCCTCTTCGATTTTTTCGTGCTTTGCACCGGCAACAGCCGACGCCAAATTCGCACAATTGCGGAAGAAGTGGACGCAGGCCTGCGCTCCGTGGGAGACAAACGGATCGGCATTGAGGGGTACGAAGCTTCTCAATGGATCCTGCAAGACTACGGAGATGTGGTGGTCCATGTCTTTGAACCGTCCAAGCGTGTTTATTACGAATTGGAGGAATTGTGGGCGGATGCCGGGAGAATCCCGTGGGCTCCTTCCCAATCGTGATTTCTTCTTGATTTTCCCTTTGCCCCTGCCAGCAGTGCTCCCATGACCTTGATTCAAAAAATCCGCGACCGCATGGCCTTGGCCGCGGACCAATTGGGCTTTCCGGTCGCGGAAGTGGCGGCATCTGTTCGCCCCTGTGGAGACCCAGCTCACGGCCACTACCAAGCCAATGCGGCCATGGCCTTGGGGAAAAAATTGGGAAAGCCACCCCGGGATGTGGCTACCCAACTCGCGGCATCTGTTCCCCAAGACGGTTTCCTTCAAGCTCCCGAAGTTGCCGGCCCGGGATTTTTGAATCTCAGGCTCACGGATGATGCCATCGCCTTCCATTTGGAAAAGATGGCCAAGTCACCCGATTTGGCTTTGGAGCAACCTGAAAAAAAACGACGGTTGGTGATTGATTTCAGCAGCCCGAATGTGGCTAAACCGATGCATGTCGGCCACCTGCGTTCCACCATCTTGGGGGATGCCCTGGCTCGTTTGTTCAGGACTTTGGGTCATGAGGTGGTGACCCTGAACCATCTCGGTGACTGGGGTGCCCAGTTCGGGATCCTGCTTTACGGCTACAAAAACCTGCTGGACCAGGCGGCATTCAAAACCGATCCGGTCAAGGAGTTGGCTCGCCTTTATGTGGAGGTGCGCAAACACTTTGCCGTTGACGAGGAGGAGGAAGGTGAGGCGGGGGACCCGGTACGGGATGCCTGCCGGCAGGAAACCGCCAAATTGCATCAGGGAGATGTCGAAAACCTGAGGCTTTGGCGGGAATTCATGCCATTCTGCCTTGAGGATATCAACCGGGCTTACAGGCGCCTGGGGGTTACCTTTGACCACATTCGTGGGGAGAGTTTTTACCAGCCTTTCCTGGCGGAGGTGGCGGCGGAACTCGAGCAAGCCAAGATTGCCGAACCCAGCCAGGGAGCCCTGGTGGTGCTCTTCGGGGAAAACGAGGCGCCTGCCCTGATTCGTAAGCGAGACGGGGCATTCACCTACGCCACCACCGATTTGGCCGCCGTCCGCCACAGGACCGACAATTTCCAACCCACGGACATTGTTTATGTTGTGGATTCCCGCCAAGCCCAACATTTCAAGCAGGTTTTCGAAATAGCACGCCGTTGGGGAATCCAGGGCCCTCGATTGCACCATGTCGCTTTCGGGTCGGTTCTCGGTTCAGACGGAAAACCAATCAAAACCCGCGATGGAAAAGCCTCAACCACCCTCGAGGGGCTTTTGGATGAGGCTGTCCGTTTGGCTGGCACCATGCATGCCCCGCCGGAAGGCGGGGAGGGGGAAAAACCCATAACCCCGGAGGAAGCGGCTCAAGTGGCGGAAGCCGTGGGGATTGGCGCTGTGAAATACGCCGACCTCAGTCAGAATCGGACGACCGATTACAAATTCAATTGGGACAAGATGCTGGCGATGGATGGCAATACTGCCACCTACATGCAGTACGCCTATGCCAGGTGCCGCAGTATTCTCAGAAAGGCAGGCCACCCCGATGGGGTTCCCGAGGCGAAAATCATCCTTGGAGCCCCGGAGGAAAAATTTTTGGGAGTGGTCCTTCTGCGGTATGCCGAGGCGTTGGAATCGGCGGCGGAAGACTTTAGACCCAATGTCCTGACCGCCTATTTGTGGGATTTAGCCAAAGCTTACAGCGTCTTTTTTCAAAATTGCCCGGTACTCCGTGCTCCGGATGAGGTAACCCAGCATTCCCGACTGGCTATGTGCGCCTTGACAGCCCGCGTGCTGAAATCAGTTCTGGAAATATTGGGAATCCGCGTCTTGGAACGGATGTGAGGTGAAAAAATGGTTTCCAACACCGAAGACAATCAATTGGGGCCCATCCGTCGGTTTTTGAGGAAGCGTCTGAAAGGTTGGATGCTTCGACACCAATTGCCATCCAATTTTTGGATACACATGATTGGTATTCCCATGGCTGTTGCCGGGGTAATTTGCTGGTTGACTCTCTCATTAGAACAATGGTGGGTGGGAACTGTTTTATTCGTGATGGGTTATTTTTTGCAATGGGTTGGTCATTGTTGGGAAGGAAATGATGTCGGTGAATGGGCTGCCATTAAACGAATGTTCGGTCTGCCTTACATTGGCATAGCGCCCCGCTGGAACCCCGAAGACCCTAATCAGCTCTAGAGTAAGCTCTTGAAGGTTCTTACCTCGAATTTATTTATCCCATTTTATCTAAATTATCCAAACATCTCAGGCGGAATAATTGTTTTTTACGGCAATTTGATCAAAGCCGGCTCAACCCTCATGACCGGAATGCCGATGAATGCATTGGTTAACCAGCCATTCATTTGGCTGGGGCCTTTTCAGGTTGCTTCCTGAACCCCGCCTGGGGGTTTTTGAGGGAACCGGTAGGGCTTGTCCGGATACCCGGGTGACGAACCAACCCCGGGAACCCCCTTTTGGGGTGATTGCCATGCGTTTGCGCACCGCACTACCAGCCTTCTGCTTGACCATGTTTACCGTGGTCACTGGCTGCAAACAAAACACTTTCCTCACCGAATTTGATTATGAGCATTACAAGAATCTGATGCCGGCTGCGGTCTACGAGTTGGACCCGCAGGCCTCCAATCAGCCGGTGACCGCCCGCGTTGTCAAACCGCCAACCGTTGTCGATCCGGACCGGAAGCCTCGTTATCTCTCCCTGGCCGAAGCGATCGCGGTTGGTTTGGAGCAGGGCAACGTTGGTAGCCAAAGCAGTGGTAATGCGGGTATCGCCTTCGACAACTTGGTTACCTTTCAGGGCCGGGTGATCAGTGGTTCCGACAATATCCGCGTCCTCCAACTCGACCCCGCGGTGGCTGGCTCCAATATTGAGAACGCCCTGGCCCGGTTTGATGCGGTCTGGACCTCCAGCATGAACTGGCAGAACACGGACCGCCCGATTGGTGGACCGTTGGATAGCTTTCAAGCCTCCGGTAGCGGCGTCAGCGCCATCAAACAGGCTGATGCCAACTTCAGCACCGGTGTGATCAAGCCATTGGCTTCCGGTGGCGTGGCAGGTATCACCTTCAAGACCGACTACCAGTACACCAATCTTCCCGCCCGCGTGAACCCTTACTACAGGCCAGCCCTTCAGTTGCAATTCGAGCAACCCCTTTTGCGTGATTTTGGTACCGAGATCAACCAATTGCGAGCAGCAGGGCCCAACAGCCTGATTTCTCCCGGTGTGTTGAATGCCACCTTTGCCCAGGACGGTATCCTGATCACGCGATTGAGATATGACCAATCTCGCGCTGAGTTGGAGCGCGTGGTCGGATACCTGCTCCTGAATGTGGAGACGGCCTACTGGAACCTGTACGGGGCCTATTGGAACCTCTATGCCCGGGAGCAGGCCCTTCGCCAGGGGTATGAG
>JAFMJU010000383.1 GCA_017853285.1 Gemmataceae bacterium | reverse complement strand
CCCACGGTCACCTTCAAGTTGCCGGAAGATGTGAAAGGATTTGACCCCCGTTATTCGGATTTGAACCCGGCGGTCTTTTCCCATGATGCCGCCGCGGGAACCATCACCCTCAGGCAACCTCTCACCGACAAGGACGCCAAGCTCCTTTTTGTCTGCGCGGCCAACCCGGATATCCGCACATCAATCGACACCCTCTATGTGCAATCGGCAAAGCACAAGGTTTCCCCTTGGTGGCTGGTTTGGTGTTACATCTTTGCCACCATCGGTGAACTGTGCACCTCCCCGGTGGGCCTATCCATGACCAACAAGCTGGCCCCCGCCAAGTTTTCCACCATGCTGATGGGACTCTGGCTACTAACGAGCGCTTTCGGCAATTACGCTGCTGGCGCTCTTGGTGAGAGCTACGGCCTGGTGCCACCGGTTGAATACTTCGGATTCACCTCAGTGGCTCTGGTCGGAGCAGGAGCCCTGTTGCTCTGCGCTGTTGGCCCATTCCGCCGCCTGATGCACGGGGTAAAATAGTCTGGGTCTGTCTAGCCTTGGAGATCGCGATGGAACAATCCGCGCTTTGCCATTGGGAAAGCGGCCAAGGAACCGAATTTCCAGCCTGGAACTCTGAGACCGTCCCGGGCCTTCCGGCAGGGTGCTCACTGCATCTGGTGCATTTGCAGGGCGGCCTTTCCCGCGGTATGCGCGCCCTGGATATCAACACTGGGGCGATGGTCCTCCGCGTTTTGCCGGACCGGGGGATGGGCATCTGGAAGGCGTGGCACAAGGGCGAGTTTCTGGGCTGGGAATCACCCGTCAGGAACGGACCGGTCCACCCAGCCCTGGTTAACCAGGAGCGACGGGCCGGACTAGGTTGGCTCGATGGTTTTGACGAGTTGCTATGTCGTTGCGGCCTCGCCTCGGTGGGCCCCCCCGGAAAGGAGGAAGGACAGTTCCCTTTCACCCTGCATGGCCGAATCGCCAACCTTCCAGCGTGGGCCCTTGAACTTCAGGTGAACCGGGCAGACGGAAAAATTGTTGTCCGGGGAACTGTGGACGAATGCTCCCTGTTCGACCACCAGTTTCGACTGACTACCACCTACACCCTCACCCCGGGATCCAGCCGGATTGATATCTCTGATCAGGTCCAGAACCTTTCCGCAAAAACCGATCAGTTTCAACTGCTTTACCATTTGAATGTCGGTCGCCCGATCCTGGAAAATGGATCGCGGGTGCTGGCACCGGTGCGTGAATTGAGCCCGCAAACACCCCGGGCAGCCGATGGCATTGACAGTTGGAACCAGTACGGCGCCCCCCAGCAGGGCTTTGCCGAGCAGGTTTACCTGATGCACCTTCAAGGGGATTCCAACCGCAATACCCTCGCACTGCTTCAATCGGCCGACAGAAAAAGGGGGGTGGCCGTCCGCTTTTCCCTGGACACCCTGCCCTGCTTCACGGTTTGGAAAAACACCGGCGCTGTCGAGGAAGGGTATGTAACAGGGTTGGAACCAGCCACCTGCTTCCCCAATTATCGCGGTTTTGAAAGGGAAAGTGGTCGCCTTCGCGCACTTGGGCCAGGGGAGGCATGGCGTTCAGATTGGTCTGTGGAATGGCTCCGTGATCAAAACCAGATTCAGCAAACAGAAGCCGAAATCCAGGTTTTGGCAGGACGAGAAAACCCGATAATCCACCGCACCCCCCATCATCAGTTCACCCCACAAACCATGGAATAAACAGGGGTATTTTCAAATGTTTTTGTTCTCCGCCCTGCTTGCCTTTTCTTCGTCCCCCAGCTCACCTTCCGTCCTTCCAACTCCTGAAGAGGCGTTGAATGGCTGGATTGCCCTTTGGGACGGGACCATAACCGATTGGGAGGTCGGACCAGGCTGGAAAACCTCCCCCGGCGGGCGACTAGTGATGGCAAACAGCAAAGCCGGGCCGCGATGCCGTTTGGGTGGAGGTGAATGGAAGCTTCGTACAGTCACAACCCCAGGAAAGCGCTCCGAACTAAAAATAGTCTGGAGGCAAGGCGACGGGGAAAAACTAATTGGCACCTGGAAAGCTGAAGAACCCAAAACGGAGATCTCGTTCCGGACACCAACTGGAAAACATGGGCTAATTCGTTTGGAAGGTGCCAATCTTGAAATCGTTTCCCTTTGGCACAAACCGGACCGCACCGAGGAATTGATCGAGGGCAAGGGATTATCCGGATGGAAACTGGTTCCCGGAAAAAAGTCGAAAACCTTCACCACCCCTGAAGGTTGGATTCGGATTCAGGATGGCCCGGGAGATTTGCAAACCGAGAACACCTACGCGGATTTTGTCGCACAGTTGACCCTCAGGACCGGGGGCAAACACCTCAACAGCGGCTTCTTTTTCCGGGCAATCCCGGGGGAACAATGGCAGGGCTATGAGGCCCAAATCCGCAATGAATTCACACCAGACACCTATCGCGCTTACTCCATTGATTCCTTCGACGCCAAATCCCACCAGCCCACCGGAAAAATTGAGGTGAAATCAACGGCGGTTGATTACGGGTCAGGCGCCATTTACAGGCGCATGCCCGCCCGTTCTCCCGCAGCCCAGGACAACGAATGGTTCACGCTGACCGTTTCCGCCGTTGGCAGGGAAATCAGCACTTGGGTTCAAGGCCAACCCCAAGTTGTTTGGAAAGACAACCGACCAGAAAACGCCAACGCCCGGCAAGGTTTCCGGGCGAAAGCCGGGGTGTTTGGTATTCAGGGACACGACCCGACCACCCTGATTGATTTTCGATCACTGCGGGTTCTCAAATTGGACTGAATCCGCCCTGACACTAAAAGGCAAAGCGAAACCAATCCAGGCAAAAAGGAAACCGCCCGGCTTTAAGGTCCGGGCGGTCTGTTTTTTTGCCTGGCTGATTATCAGGTGACTGGTAAACGAGGTTCAGTTTTGTCGTCCGGCACGGCCGGGTTATCCCAGGTGAACCAATCCGGGTTGAATTCGATCCTTTGGCGGTTCTTCATGCTGTGATTGGCGGAAAGGGCGATGATGGCATCGGCCATCGCCACCTCGCCGTGACATCGGGGCAAACGCTGGCGGAATTTACCCGCCCCGTCCTTCTCGTAGCCGAGTTTCTCGTCCCACTGGCGGATACAGAACGCGAAGTCCTCCATCTCCTCGGTGTAACCGCGGCTGACTGGGCCTCCCGCGGCGGCCGGTCCTCCGGCAGTGCCGGCAGCGGCCGCCCCGCCACCACCGCCAGGGCCCCAGGTGCTGGAGGCCTCGAGTGCCGGCTTACCAGCCGGCCCGGTTGTCACCGCCACTTCGGTCGCCCGTCCCTCACCCATTTTCTTGTTGGGATTCTTTTCGGTGTACAGGAACACCGACTGCTCCTGCTCCACCACCATGGTCCCGCGACTGCCCATCACGCATTCGCCGTAGGCTTCGAAGCTGTTGGTGTTCAAGGAGGAATAGGTGACGACCACGATGTCGTCCTGTTCTTTGCCCTTGTTTCGGCCCCTAGGATGGTTGGGTCCGGGGAATTCGTAGGTGATAAAGATACTGTCATCCGATTCGCGATCGTTTCGGCCGGGTCCATAAAAGTATTTCCCGCCGACACCGGTCACGGAAAGGGGCTGGACCTTGCCCAGGAAAATGCTGCAGGCATCCATTTGGTGGCTGCCCAATTCAGCCATCAACCCTCCACCGGTCTGGTTGTAAAGTCTCCAGCGCACCAGTTCCTCGACGGAACTGAACCCGTAATCCTTCGCCTTGTCCTTCAGGGCCTGCTCGTCCACATCGTAAATCGGCGGGTACCATCCATCGCGATAATAAGGCTGGTCATAACCCTTGGCGAGGGGATAACGGGCATCGGCCCGGTCGGAGAACGGCCATGAATTGTTGCGATGCCAAAGGGCGCGGATGTGGCGGATATCACCCAGCACACCAGATTCGACCACTTCATGGGCATGAGCGTACAGCATGCTGTAATGCCGCTGGTGGCCTATGGAAAGAATCCTTTTCGTCTCTCGAGCCACCTGGATCATCTTCTTGCATTGGGCGATGTTCCATCCCATCAATTTCTCGCAAAGGACATGCTTTCCG
>JAFMJU010000382.1 GCA_017853285.1 Gemmataceae bacterium | reverse complement strand
GAATTCCTGCAGGTAAAATTCGTTTTCCAATTCCTCCCCATCCCTCACCAACCTGTCGGTGATCTCCTGGATGGAACGGGCGAAAACTCCTTCGAGAATCGGCAGGGCCTGGCGGCAGGTGGGTCCCAGTTCAGGGAGTGGTTGCTCCCACCGTTGCAAAAAGGATCTCCATCGGTTGGTTTGATCCTGGGCTCCGGCAAGGGATCGCAATATTCCGGCCTGGTCTCGATTAACCTCCAGAATCTGCTGCAGAAGTGAAGCCAATTCCGCCGGATTTGTCACGGTGGGGTTGGGGGATGGAGGGCTGCCCGAAATCCCCTGGGTGACATTGATTTGGTAATGCATAGGTGGTTTGTCCATTGTTTTGCCCGTGGTGATTTGCTGGCGGGTCTCAGGCTTTGAGGTTCCGCAAATGCTCCAGCATGGGGAGTGAAGAAAGTCGGCTTCCGGTGGCGGCGTGGCAAATATCCTGGGCGGTTTTACTCCTTCCCACCCGATGGACCTTTTCCCTTAGCCAGGAGAGGAGGCGAGCGAAAACGCCCTGTCGGAAATCGGATTCCAAGTCGCCAAGTTCCTTCCGCGCGGCCCGCATGAATTGGGCGGCATACAAATTCCCAAGCGTGTAGGTGGGGAAATAGCCGAATCCGCCACCTGCCCAATGGATATCCTGCAGGCAGCCATGCCGGTCATCCGGGACCTTCATTCCAAACAATTCATGGAAGAGGTGGTTCCAGGCTTGGGGTAATTCCACGGCAGGCAGCGATCCGTCCAGCAGCGATTTTTCCAGGCGGTAGCGGAGAATGATGTGCAGGTTGTAGGTGGTCTCGTCGGCCTCCACGCGGATGAATGACCGGCGTGGGGCATGGAGGCAGCCTGTCAGCCGTTCCAGAGACCAATCGTCCAGTTCAGCGCCAAACATCGCCTTGGCAATGGGCAGGAAATATTCCCAAAAGGAACGGGTGCGCCCCACCATGTTTTCCCAGAGGCGTGATTGCGATTCATGGATTCCAAGCGAGGCGGCCTGGCACCAAGGTTCGGCCCTGCAGGCTTCGGGAAGCCCCTGCTCGTAGAGCCCATGTCCGGTTTCGTGAAGCACGCCGAAAAAACTTTCGAGAAAGCCTTCGGATTGATAACGGGTGGTGATGCGGCAGTCCCCGGGTGCTATCCCGGAACAGAAAGGGTGGGTGGATGTGTCCAACCGCCCGGCATTAAATCGAAATCCCAGGGCCTTCGCCGCCGCTTCCCCCAGTAATTTTTGAGCCTCGATTCCGAAACGGCCAACGGGTTGGGTCGGGATCGCTTTTTGATCGTCGCTTTGGGCTACCAGAGTGGTGAGGGGTGTTTGCAACTCGTCAAAAAGGGCGTCCAATTGGGCGCAGTCCATTCCTGGTTCATACTCGTCCAGCAGCGCGTTGTAGGGGTGCCCCTCCCATCCGACTGCTGCCGCCTCCTCCCTCTTGAGGTGAATGATTTTTTCAAGGAATGGAAGGAATTGAGAAAAATCGGATTTGGCCCTGGCATGGGCCCATACCGGTTGGGCCTGAGAGCAAACCCTGGCAAGTTCCTCGACAAGTTGATTGGGGATTTTCAACGCCCGGCTTTGGCGCCTCCGGGCTTCTTGGATACTTGCCCGGTTGAATGGATCTGCCGGTGGCGAGGCCTCCAGCTTGTCCAAGGTTTCTCCCAGTCCCGGTTTTGCCAATTCCGAGTGGATAAGCCCGGCGAGGAGTGCGGACTGCTCGCTCCTCCAGGATTGCCCTGCCGGGGGCATGCACACCTGCTCATCCCAACCCAAAAGGCCGGCGGTGCTTTCCAAAAGGGTTATTTTTTTCCAGCGCCGGTGCAGGTCGTCCAGGAGGGATTCGTTGGCCATGGTTTCACCCGTGGATTGAATCAGACCAGGTTCAGGTTGGCCAGGAACTCGGCGTTTGTCTTGGTTTTCTTCAACCGGCTGGTCAGCAATTCCATGGCCTCGACGGGGGGCATGTCTGCCAGGACCCGCCGCAGCGCGCGGACCCTTTCCACCCCGTCGGAACCAAGGAGGAGTTCCTCCTTGCGGGTGCCCGAACGATTGATGTCGACGGCTGGCCAAACCCGTTTGTCCACCAGTTTCCGGTCGAGGTGCAACTCCATGTTGCCGGTGCCCTTGAACTCCTCGAATATCACCTCGTCCATTTTGGACCCGGTGTCGATCAGGGCGGTGGCCAGAATGGTAAGGCTTCCACCTTCCTCCACTTGTCGGGCGGCGCCAAAAAATCGCTTGGGTTTTTGCATTGCGTTTGAATCAAGGCCACCCGAAAGCAGTTTCCCGCCGGACGGTGCCGCTGTGTTGTGCGCCCGGGCCAGTCGCGTGATCGAGTCGAGCACGATCACAACATCGCGGCCGTCTTCCACCATGCGTTTGGCCTTTTCCAGGGCGATTTCGCTCACATGGGTGTGCTCGCCCGATGGTTCATCAAAAGTGCTGGCCACAACCTCGGCGTTAGGCCCGTTGACTTGGCGGAGCATTTCCGTCACTTCTTCGGGTCGCTCGTCGATCAGCAGCACAATCAGGTAACAATCGGGGTGGTTCCCCTGGATCGCCTTGGCGATCTTGGAAAGCAGTACCGTCTTGCCTGCCCTTGGCGGCGAAACGATCAGGCCCCGCTGTCCCATACCGATCGGGGTGACAAGGTCGATGACACGGGTGGATAGCTCGTCCGGGGTGGTTTCCAACCGAAGGCGCTTGCAGGGGTGCAGGGGGGTAAGGTCTTCGAAAATCACCGGCCTGACCTTTTCCTCGGAGGTCCTGCCGTTCACCTTTTCCACCGCGTAGAGCGCGAAGTTTTCCTGGCCGTCCACCGGTAGCCGGATGATGCCTTCCACCACCTGGCCGGTCCGGAGGCCGGAGCGGCGGACCTGCGACGGTGAAACATAGACATCCTCGGGAGAGGATAGGTAGTTGTGGGCGGTGCTGCGCAGGAAGCCGAATCCGTCCGGTAGGATTTCAAGCGTTCCCATCGCCCTGACCGGTTCTCCACGCTCGATCAACTTTCGGGCCACCGCGACAATCAGTTGCCCCCGGTTCATTCCGGTGTGCTCGGTGATACCCTCGGATTCCGCGAGGGAAAAAAGCTGGGCCATGGGCAGGCGGTAAAGGTCATCAAGCCGGGTTCCCGGACCGGTGGCAACCGGTTGAGCGGGCATGTTGGGATCGGAATCGAAACGATCCATCCTTCCATGGCCTTGGTGCCTCTCATGGCGATCATGGCGCTCACTGCCCCGGCCATGGTCCCGCCGTTGGCCCCTGTCGAATCGTTGGGGAATCTGGTGCCGGCCCGCCATGGGAGGATTGTTTCCGTGTTCTCCATGCTTGCGCTGGGGCAGCCGCCTGCGCGCCATCGGGTGGCCACCACCATTCCCGCCGCCCTGATGGCCAGGCCCGCCTTGGCGATGGCCCCGGTCCCCGCGATCCCCGCGTTCGCCCCGATCCCCGCGTGGATGGCCGTCCCCCTGGGAGCCTTGATCTTGATCTGCATTGCCGGAATTCGGCTGTACCGGACGGTCGTATTCCTGATTGGGCTGGTTGGGTTCAGCCTGATTATCGGGCATCCGTGGCTCCTTTGGGTATCTGGAATTATTTAGATACGGGTTTGGGTTTGGTGACTGGAGAATTCCAGTTCTAGATTCCTGCGGATCAAAGGTGATTCACTTGAAAAACCAAGTGGTATATGCGCCTTTTTGTGTCAGGGGCCTGATTGGCAACTTTCTGACTGTGTGCTTGTTGTGGATTCGGCAAAAGCCGTCGGAGATTGTCAAGTATTGCGACCTGCAGGCTTTTTTCCCAAGCATGGAATGAGACTGCCTATAGCCAAAGAATATCTCCATGAATCCCCGACGGCAAGTACACTTGTAAAATCGGATAATTCAATTCGGGGTGGCTGTTGCATGTCGATTTTGAAATTCAACAGGGGCCGATGCCTTCCCTTGGGTGCATCACTGAGCCACTCGGGAGTCAATTTCACGGTTTTCACGCGACATGGAACCAGCGTTAGTTTAGTCATTTTGGATGCCGAAGGCGCATCCACGCTTGCGGAAAT